>JAYTRQ010000310.1:0-5451 GCA_043746125.1 Armatimonadota bacterium
CCTGCACACGGGCGCGGCGGAGCTGCGCGGCGGGGACTACTTCGGGGGGGCCTTGAGCCGGGCGGCCCGCCTGCTGGGCGCGGCACACGGCGGGCAGACCTTGGTGTCGGAGGCCACGGCCGCCCTCGTCGGCCCGAACACCCTGCCGCCCGGCGCGGCCCTGCGCTCGCTGAACCGACACCGGCTCAAAGATCTGTCCCAGCCCCAGGAGATCTACGCCCTCACCCATCCCGATCTGCCGGACGACTTCCCGCCGCTCCGGTCCCTGGAAACCTTCCAGCACAACCTGCCGGGACAGCTCACGAGCTTCGTCGGCCGCGAAACCGAGATGAAGTGGGCCAGCCAGCGGCTCAAGTCGTCCCGCCTGCTCACCCTGACGGGCACAGGCGGGTCGGGCAAGTCCAGGCTCGCCATCCAGGTCGCCGCCGAGTCCCTGGACAGGTATCCCGACGGCGCGTGGCTGGTCGAACTCGCCCCGCTGGGAGACCCCGATTTAGTGGCCCAGGCCGTCGCGGGCGTCCTGGGTTTGGGGGAGGAGCCGGACCGGACTCTGATGCAGACCCTCACCGACGCCCTGCGGCCCAAGACGCTGCTGCTCGTTTTGGACAACTGTGAACACCTGATAGACGCCTGCGCCCGACTGGCCGAGACTCTGCTGCGGGCCTGCCCCAGCTTCCGCATCCTGGCGACTAGCCGGGAGGCCCTGGACATTCCCGGCGAGGCCGTGCTGCCCTTGTCCTCGCTGGGCCTGCCGCCCACGGGCGGGTCCCTCCTCTCTGCCGACGATCTGCTGGCCGGGTCCGCCTCCGTGCGCCTGTTCGTGGACCGGGCGATGGCCGCTCAGGGCAGCTTCCAGTTCAGCGACGGCAACGCGCCCGCCGTCGCCCGCATCTGCGCCGACTTGGACGGCATCCCGCTGGCCCTGGAGCTTGCCGCCGCCCGCGTCAAAGTGCTGTCCCCAGAACAAATCTCGCACCGCCTGGACGACCGGTTCCGGCTCCTGACCGGCGGTTCGCGCACGGCCCTGCCCCGCCAGCAGACACTTCGCGCCCTCATTGACTGGTCTTACGACTTGTTGCCCGATCCCGAAAAGGCCCTCTTCCGGCGGCTTTCCGTCTTCAGCGGCGGCTGGTCTTTGGAGGCCGTCGAGGCGGTCTGCGCGGGGGAGGAAGTGAAAGACTGGGAGGTGCTGGACCTGCTCTCACATCTGGTCGCCAAGTCGCTCGTCATCGCCGAGCCGCCCGCCGATGGGCAGGTGCGCTACCGCCTTTTGGAGAACCTGCGCCAATACGGTCGGGAGCGACTGGACGCGGCTGGAGAAAGCCAGACGCTGCCCCTGCGCCACCGGGATTGGTATTTGGCGTTCGCTGAGGAGGCGGAGGCACACCTGTCCGGCCCGGAACACGCCCACCGCCTGGACCAGCTCGAGCGCGATCACGATAACCTCCGCCTGGCCCTGACCACGAGCCGGAACGCCCCCCAAGAGGCCGAGTCATTCCTGCGCCTCGCCGGGGCGCTCCACCGATTCTGGGCGGTCCGCAGCTACCTCAGCGAAGGCCGGGGGTGGCTCGAAGAAGCTCTCACCGCTGCCTCCAACGCCCCCCTGGAGGTCCGGGCCAAGGCCCTCAACGGCGTTGGCGTTTTGGCCTGGTCGTGCGGGGACATCGCCGAGGCGCGGGCCTTCCACGGGGAAGACCTAACCCTATGCCGTATGATGGAAGACCGGCGTGGGGTGGCCCGCGCCCTCGCTAATTTAGGAATATTGGCGGCCGAGCAGGACGACTACGACGAGGCCCGACGTCTGTTCGAGGAGTGCCTGGCCGTCTATCAGGAGATGGGCGACCGGGAGAACGTCGCGTTTATGCTGAACAACCTGGGGACGATGCTGATGGACACCGGGGACATCGAAGCCGCACTCCCCTATCTGGAGGAGAGCCTGGGGATGTCCCGCACTCAAGGGGATAGCCGAGGGGTCGCCGCCACCTTGAACAACCTAGGCGTGGCCCGTCTGACTCAGGGGCGGCAGGCAGAGGCGCGCCGGTTCTTCTGCGAGAGTCTGCTGGTGCAGCAGGTGCTGGGTGACAGGCAGCGTATCGCGTCCACGCTGAGCGGCGTCGCCCGCACCCTGACCGCCGAGGTGGACCTGGAAACGGCGGCCGTCATTTTGGGAGCCGCTGAGGGGATTCTGCGGGCGGCGGGCGTGCCCGCTCTGGCCGAGGAGCAGGCGCGGCGGGAGGAGACCCTGGCACAGATCCGGGGGGCACTGGCCGAAGGGGACTTCGAGCGCCTGTGGCAGCGCGGTGGCCGGATGGACGTCTCGCAGTCCATTGCCTTCGTCTTGGAAAAGTACGGGCTTCTGACGTGAGGGAGTGCCCCCCCATCCCAATTCTGGGGAGTTGGAGGAACCCACCCGCGACAAGTCGCTTCCCTGGCGCAACTGCACCCGACCCCGAAACGGATGGGGGAGGAGTTTCGGAGAGGAGCCATCCGCTGGCTCTGGTTCTACCTCTGCCCCTCTCGGTTGCGAGGAGGGTGGCGAGCCTCAGCGAGCCGGGAGGGGTTCTGGCTCCCCCGGGATTGGGGGCTGGGGGGCGCTCCGGGATTCCTTGACAGGAAGCGTGAGACGTGTTACACTGGCGCAGGAGTTAACCGTACTTTTGACGCCCTGGCGGAGCCAGAGCGTTGGACACTCCATCCGCACAGGAGGAACCCATGCCAAGAAAGGCACTACTCACACTCGCGCTCTGGCTGGCGGCGCTGCTCGCGCTCGCCGCGCCCGGCCAGGCCGCCTCGCACCATTCGCGGCATTACCACTACGGACACCGCCATGGGCATCGCCACCACGGTCACCACTCCCATCGGAGTTATGGACGTGGGCTGCACTCGCGTAACAAGTCCATCGGCCACTATCTGCCGCCGAACTTGGCTATCGCGCCATCCGGGGGCGAACCGTCTGAGCCGGTTCAGCGAGGGCATCCACTTACCGTCTACGTCGGCCCCTTCCAGCCGGAATACGTAAAGGACAAGATGACCGTCCGGGTTAGCTACCTTTATCAGCTTATGGGGCAGGTGAGTTGGACGCATGGCGCCATTACTACCCTGACTTTCGATAACGGTCACAAAGGGTCTCAGAAAGCGGGCGAACTCCTGGTCGGCGCAGACTGGCAGCAACTGATCATCCTGACGGAAAGCTCGGAGACGTACAATGGGATCAACACCTCCAACTACGTGAGCGGACGGTCCGTCCGGTTGACGTCCGTTCACGGGTTTCAGGGAGACGGAGACGATTACCTGCGCCACCACCACCGGCTGAGGCCTCGGTCGCACTACAACCCGCCCAACTCGCGCTAGCAGAGAAGTGGCGCTCAGGGGGAGAGCGGGACGAAAACCGCTCTCCTCACTCCCGTGAAGGAAAAAGACGTCATGTGCACCATCAATCGGAGTCTAGCCTCTTGGAGAGGGGGAGTGTTCGTCCTCCCCCTCCTGGTCCTGCTGGCGCTGGCCTGTCTGACCCTGCCCGCCCACGCGGGCCGGACGCACCGGCATCACGGGCACCCTAAGCATCACGGGCGGAGGCACCCTCAGCGCCCGCTGGGGTACAAGGCCGTACTTGGAGACAAGACGATACATTATCATCCTCGGCTGCTGTCACACTACATCCCGCCGAACACAGTGAATCCGGGACCGCACCACTGAGAGGCGCCCCCGACTTGCCACGCCCCGGCGGGGGTGTGCCCTGCCCCGGCTCCCTTAAGTCCGGGAGGGCTGGGTATACTTGGACCTAGGAGAACACCGTCATGGCCGAAACCGACAACCAAGGCGCGAATGCGCCGGGCGTAAATATGGGGGAGACAGAGGCCGAGATTGTCGCCCACCCAACCGCCCATTACATCCCGCCGAATGAGAAGGCGGAAGGTCCAGGGGAGGGCGGGAAGGACGAGGAGCCAACCTGAGGGGAAAGGCCGCGGCAAGAGGCAGGAGGGCGCAGCAAGCAGCGTCCCTTACGGGTCCACGATGAACAAACCGACCCGCGCCCAGTCGTCCCCTCCTCCCTTCGCCGATTTCGCGTTCCCTCCCCTCCCCAGCAGCGTCAAAGGCGTGTCCGTGTCCAGCGCCCCCGTCCGCAGATCGCGGACCAGGGGGCGCTTGCCGTTTTTCCAGACCGAGACGGCCTCCACGGACGGCGGGGCCAGGACCAGCAGCAGGAGCTGGTCGGTGCCCCGGCAGACCAGCGGCAGCCAGTCCGCCCAGGCGTCCTCGCCGCCGGCCGCACGGACGCGCAGAAAGGGCGCGGCGGCGGGGTCCGGGGCGAACACGCGCCAGCCGAGCGAGACGGTCGGGGCGTCGAAGTCGATCTTGGTGTCGGGGATCAAAGCGGCCAGGGCCAGCAGGGCCTTCTGGTGGGCGGAGATCGACCGCCAGGAGGCGGCCTGGGAAGCGACAGGGATCAGGCCCAGGGCGTGGAACGCGTAGCGCAGATATAATGGGTCGCGCGCCAAAGCGTAGAGGCTCAGGGCGGCCTGGGCGCAGTCGTAGAGGCCCGCGTGGAGGCCATCCGGGTTAAGCGAGGGCGAGGCGGGATCGAGGGGCAGGACGCGCAGCCAGGCCCCCCACTCGGACAGGGCGGCCCGGAGGCGCGGGTTGGCGGACTCGGCATCTAAGGCCAGCAGGGACAGGACGACGCCGGCGATGGTCGCGGGGGAGTGAACGTCGAACTCGCGCAGGCGTCCGGCCAGCAGGAACTCGGCGATGCGCCAGGAGGCCTTGATCCAGACCTCCGTCTGGGTCGCCCGGTAGGCCAGGACGAACGCGCGAATGGCCTCGGCCCCGTCCAGGGCACACGGCAGGGGGAGGAACCGGCCGTCACCAGCCAGGCCGCGCGTGGCATGGACGCGGGCGCCGTCGTAAAAGCCGGCCTCGTTCTGCTTGAGCAGCAGCCACTGGCAGGTGTTCAGGGCGGACTGGCGCAGGAGTGGAATACGTGTGGCCTCGTGCAGCAGGAACAGGCTGCGGGCCAGCCGGGCGTTGGCAAGCAGCCCATGAGTCGGCCCGTCGGCGTAGTCCGTACCCAGGCCGAACGTCTTTTTGTCCCAGAACGCGCCCTTGTTCGGCTCGGGCTGCTCACCCCGGCCCATGACGGCGAAGTCGGCGCAGACCCCTTGGGCGCCGAACCGGACCAGGCGCGGCGTCCCCTCGTTCTCGTGCAGGCGAGCGTGGTCCCACAGGGCCTTGAGGGCCTGGACCGGCTCATGCGGGAAGGCGGCGTAATGACTGCCTTCTTCTGACTTATCCTCACCCAGAGTCGGTGGCTTGAGGTAGACCCGCTCCGTGCCCTGGACGTCGTAGGCGTCCGGGGACGTCCATTTGGCGACGACGGCCGTAGGGTCCAGCGGGGTCAAAGTCGGCGCGGGCAGGACCAGACGCCGGGCGCTCTGGGTGACGAGGGCGGCC
>JAYTRQ010000311.1:0-1662 GCA_043746125.1 Armatimonadota bacterium
GCCACAAGCAGCTCAGGGCGCGGCGGGACGCCGTCCTGCGGATACTGCCGGTCAGCGAGACGATGTGCCTGGGCGAGACGGGGCGCGGCGACCCTCGTCACCCGCTCTACGTCCGCAGCAACGTGGGATTGTATCAATACGTATTCCCGGCGTCGGCATGGGGGCAGAAATGACTCAGATCCATGCCCTCTACACCGACGCCGGCTTGATCGGCACCAACGGCAGCGTTGAGATTGGCACCTTCACCTGGGTCCACGTGGATGCCCAGGTGAAGTACCTGGCCCACGAGAGCGGCCTGGTGAGGCCCTTCGCCGACAAAGCCGTGGAAAACAACATGGCCGAGCTGTGCGCCCTGCTGCGGGGGCTGCGGTCCCTGCCGGACGGGTGGAGTGGGGACGTCCTGTGCGACAACGTCAACGCCCTGGGATGGGCCGGCCTGATACAGAAGCGGGACGGCAACCCCTGGAAGTCGGACGGCGTCCCCGCCTGCCTGCGGCCGTACATCGCCAGGCAGCAGGAGCGCCTGGGGGATCTGCGGGGCGTCCACCTGGACGGGCACCCGACCGACGCTCAGCTCCTCGCCGGGCGGGGCAAGCGGGACAACCCCGTCTCGAAGTGGAACCGCTTCTGCGATGACCACTGCAAGGCGGAACGGGTGCGCCGGGGGCTGGAGACGGGCACGGATGCCGCGTTCAGGCTGACACAGTCCGAGTGGGTCCGCCTGACGCCGGGGACGCAGGCCGCGCTCGCCGCCCTGGGGTATCCGGTGCCTGGGCGGCCAAAGGAGCGGCGGGAGAGGCCGGTGAAGCCCGGCAGCCCGCACCAGCTGCATTATCAGGAGGCAGTGTAACGCTATGCCCATCAAATACAGCGCCGCCCCCTCCGTGGAGGCGATCGCGCGGGGAGTCATCCGCGACCACCACGCCCACCTACTCGACAACGACGCCAAAGTCCTGTTCCTGTTCACAGACGAACCGGTCAAGCTGCGCGGCGCGGACACGCTGGCGACGGCCCGCAAGATCGGCGGCCTCAGCGCCTACCTGGCCCAGTTCGACGTCGAGGAGGGCGAGCCTCTGGGCTGGGACGGGGAGATCAAGGACGGATTCTTCCTGATCACGGTCTGGGAGGGGTGGTGGCGAGACCGGGATACGACCGACGAGCAGCGCCGCGCCCTGGTGGACCACGAGCTGGCGCACCTTTGGAGCGAGGAGGAGGTCAGCCGGCAGAGCGGTTGCGCTACCGGCAAGATCCTCCTGTCCACGAGGCCGCACGATCTGGAAGAGTTCAACGCCGTCGTCAGCCGGCACGGGGCCTGGCGACCGGACATCACCGCGTTCCTGAAGGCCTACAAGGGTTCCCGCGCGGACGGGGCCACGCCCAGCCTGTTCGACGTCGGGGAGGAAAAGGGGGCAAACCGGGGGACTCAGGTGACGCTGACGACGCGCGGAGGCTCGGTCACTCTCAGCTCGGAGGATCTCAGGCGGCAGGCGGAGCGGGCACAGGGGAGGACGGGCTGATGGCCGTTGATTACCCGCGCGGCAGCGGCAAAACAGTCCGGACCCCAGACACGCCACCGAATCAGGCCAAGCCTGGACCACCTCTGAAGATGGTGCCGCCGGCGGGTGTGGACGAGGAGGCGGTTCAGGCAGTCACGATCCGCGT
>JAYTRQ010000312.1:0-1659 GCA_043746125.1 Armatimonadota bacterium
GCTGAGGTAATCGGGGATCTTGACCAGGCCCTCTTGGGACAGCGCGACGAGCTCAGCCAGCATCCCGTCCACGGCCCCGCCCAGGGCCGAGGCATGGACTTCGGCCCGGATGCCGCCGTCGATCCACGTCTGGAAGAAGATGCCGGCCACGCGGTCGCCGACCGCGACGCGCGTGACACCCTCGCCCACGGCGACGACTTCGCCTGCGCCGTCGGAGAGGGGGATGAGATTCGGTCGGGCGTTTTGGCCGCCTTTGATCATGATGAGGTCGCGGTAGTTGAGCGAAGCGGCCCGGACGCGGACGAGGGCCTGGCCCGGCCCCGGTGTGGGATCGGGCAGGTCGGTCATTGTCAGCCCTTCAGGACTGCCGTATTGGGTGATCTGATAAGCTCTCAAAAGCCCTCCTCTAGACGCTAAAATCCGTGCCCAGAGACACGGCTTCCCATTCGGCCAAGTCTCGCTCAATGGCGGCCATCTTCTTGCGGGCGGCCTCCACAGCGAACTTGCCCAAAAACAGGCGTGAGGGGGACTTGCCGTCCTGGACCATCTGGACGATGGCGCGCGCGGCGGCGTTCGGGTTGCCCGGCTGGATGCCGCTGATCTTCTCCAGATAGGCCCCGAACTTGCCGCTGGTCTTATCGTAGTCTTCCAAGTGCGTGGAGGCCTTCACTAAGGACCGGCTGACAAAGTCCGTGCGGAACGCCCCGGGCACGATAACGGTGACTTTGATGCCCAGCGGCCGGGTCTCCTCACGCAGGGCGTCCGAGACGGCGTCTAGGCCCGCCTTTGCCCCGCCATAGATGGAAAAGCCGGGGTGGTTGCTGAACGCGGCCACGGCAGACATATTGATGACGTGGCCGGACTTCTGCGCCCGCAGTATGGGGAGGGCAGCCTGCATGACGTGGATGGGGCCGAGGAGGTTGGTGGCGACGTTCCGGGCGATCTGGGCATCGTCCGACTCTTCCAAGGCTCCGATCAAGCCGTAGCCGGCATTGTTGACGATCACGTCCAGCCGACCGAACACGTCGGCAGCCTCGGCAACGACGTCCCGCACCTGGGCGGCGTCGGTGACGTCCAGGGCGAACACCCGCAGGGCGTCGGGGTACTGTGCCACTAAGTCGTCTAACTGCTCCGGCTTGCGGGCGGTGGCGGCGACCCGCTCGCCGGCCTCCAGTGCGGCCGTGACGAGGGACCGGCCGAAGCCGGTGGAACTGCCCGTGATGAACCAAACGTTGCTCATAGAATCGTTTCTTTTCTAATCTGTGCGAAGAGCCTAGGAGAAGAGGGCGGGGGACCCCGCCCTCCTTGCCACCGTCCATGATCGGCCTCATGTGGGTTAGGGCGGCTTTTGAGAGGCCTAATCCTTCTGGCCAATGAACGGGTAGTCGGTGTAGCCGGTCGGGCCGGGCGCGTAGAATGTGGCCGGGTTGGGCGTGTTCAGAGGCAGCCCATGGGTCAGGCGCTTGGGCAGATCGGGGTTCGCGATGAACTGCTGGCCCCAGGAGACGGCGTCGGCCTCGCCCGCTTCAAGGACGTGCTGGGCCTGCTCCAGAGTAAACTGCTCGTTTGCAATGATCGGGCCGCCGAACAATCGCTTGATCTCGGGCGTGAAGCGTGGACCGCCCTCCAGAGACTCGCGGGTGAAGAGGTAGGCGATGC
>JAYTRQ010000313.1:0-5438 GCA_043746125.1 Armatimonadota bacterium
TCTGATTCCGCTCATCCTGAGCCTCCCTGCCCTAGGTGCGCCCGATACCAAACTAACTCTGACACCGGACATGGTCGTCAACGAGTCGGGCTTGGGAAACGCATCGGCTCTCGTGGATGAGCAGACCATCGCAGGCGATCCTGCGTCCGGGCATGGCGGTCAGCCGGCAAAAGCCTGGTCCCCGGACTGGCCCGGCTGGCATTACCCAGCCAGCGCCTTCCTCGACCTCGGCGTCCGGTGCCACGTGTCTCAGGTCTACCTCTACGGTGGACAGGCATTGGGCCACGTCACCGTCGCCAGCGGTTCGCCGTTCCACTGGACGCCGCTCTTCTCGGGCAAAGAGCCGGGGGAAGATCATTGGCAGCGACACCTCGCAGACATTTCCACCCGTTACCTGCGAATCACACTGGAAGACGGTGGCTCCAAACTCCCCGAGATCGTCCTGTACGGCTCGCCGCAGGAGAAGGCTCGCCCACTCCCCGCCCTTCACAAGCACGTCCTACCCACGATGGACCAACTGATCGGCGTGAACGCTTTCATAGACGACCCGCTGGACAAGATGGCCGTTTTCGGGTTCGTCCGCGAGTACCACGATTGGAGCTGGGATGGCGCGAGCCAGGACGCGAACCAGTGGAACCCGAGCGCTGCCGGTGGGGGCGGCTGGAATTTTGACGATTACTACGGCAAGCTGAAAGCGCAGGGGGCCACGGTTAGCCCGTGCGTCCAGCAGAGCGTCCCCTGGCTGACCGGCGGCGACTGGGCGAAATCAGACGACAAGCCTATTACTGCGGCGAGTGATCCAGCCGATCCGCACTCCTACGCCCTTCACGCCCAACATCTCTTCCAACTTGCCGCCCGGTATGGCGGTGCGATTCTCCCCGACACGCAGCTTAAGCTGGCATCAAACCAGCCGCGCAAGTCTGGCCTGGGCCTTCTTCGTTACTACGAGAACTGGAACGAAGAGGACAAGACATGGAAGGGCCAAGCGGCTTTCTTCACGCCATATCAATTCGCCGCGATGTGCAGCGCAGATTACGACGGCGATCAGGGCCGGATAGGCGGAACGGATGGCGTCAAGAACGCCGACCCACGGGCCAAGCTCGTCATGGGCGGCGCAGCCGGACTGAGTCTAGGCTACGTCAAGGCCATGAAAGCGTGGGCGGATGCCAACCGTGGGGGCAATTTCCCCGCCGATGTCCTGAACTTCCACCATTACAGCAATGACGGAGGCGAACAGGAGAGCCTTGGCACGGCCGGTATCAGCCCGGAAGCCGACCGTTTGCGCGAGAAAGTACAGGCGCTGGCGGACTACCGTGACCACAATCTGCCCAGCCTTGAGCTTTGGGTGACAGAGTTCGGCTACGACACCAACCCGAAGTCACCCCAGCGGGCGCCGGCCATAGGGCCGTATTCCCAGGAGGAAGTGCAGGGCCAGTGGCTAATCCGCTCCTATCTCGCACTCGCGGCAGCCAGCGTGGACCGGGCAGCAGCCTATATGCTGCGGGACGTCAACCCGAATGATGCGACCCAATTCTCGACCTCTGGCCTGGTAACACAGAAAGGCGAATGGAAGCCAAAACCAGCCTGGTTCTATGCTGCCACCCTCAAGACCCGATTAACGGGAATGCGCTTCGCGGGTGATGTGTCCACGGGAAGGCCGGACGTACGGATTTACAAGTTCCGCCACGGCGCGGACGCCGCCGGGGCCTATGTCGTCTGGTGCCCGATGAGTGAGGCCAAGACGATCTCAGACTACCATCTGTCCCTACCGCCTCGGGTGACTTCGGCAACATCGGTGACACTCACGGCGGGTCAGCAGAATGGCGTCGCGGCGCCGCTCCCGCTTCAAGGCCATGTGGCCGTTCTGGCTGTCTCAGAACTCCCCGTCATCGTCCTGGTGAATGACGTCCTCTAGGAAAGCTTATGCACCCTGCTCCCTTCATCTGGCCGAACGATGCCCCTCGGCCGCGCATGGCACACGCCTACTTCCGACGCGAGCTTGCGCTGGCGGACGTGCCTCAGTCAGCGACGCTGCACCTGTACGCCGACACGAACTATCACCTGTTTGTCAACGGCGAACATGTCGGCTTCGGACCGGCCCGTGCCTATCCCGAGTTCCCCGAATACGACACCTATGACCTGTCGGCCCTACTCCAACCTGGCCCGAATGTTATTGCGGTTCACGTTCTGCACGTCGGCCTGCCGACGTTCCACAACCTGCCGGGCAATCCCGGATTTGCCGCCTGGGGCGAAGCCGGAGAAACGTCGCTCTCAACCGAAACTGGCTGGCTCGGCCGCCTGGCGGGTGGCTATGACCCGAACACCGCCATTTATTCGTTCGCCCAGGCCCCTATTCAGAGCTATGACGAACGGCTGGATCCGCCGAACTGGAATGGCCTCGGCAATCCCGCAGGCGATTGGCGGCCCGTCCGCCTGGTCGCCGATCAGAACGCCTGGGGCGATCTGCGCCCGCGTTCTATCCCGCTTTTGACGCAGGATGAGACACTGCCGACTGTTTTGCTTGGGGCATTCGCCCATACGGACGATGAGGAGACCGTGTCGTTCCGCGTCTCTCAGACCCCTGAAGAGGACGGCTCCTACCTGCCCGCGACGGCCTTCGCCTGCACCTACGTCCATTCGCCGCGCCCTCAGTCCGTCACTGTCGGCACTTACTGGGGTGACCATTTCCTCAACGGCAAGCGTCTGGATCAACAGCCGCAGCGGCCGGAGCAGACATTACGAAACGATGCCGTCTTTGATCTGAACGAAGGCTGGAACTTCCTGTTCATCTCTTATGGCATGGTGCAGGGCATTTGGGAGATGCACCTGGCCGTTCCCAGAGAAGCAGGATTGACCTTCACCATCCGCTCCGCCGGTTCGGAGGCACCTCTCCTGACCGCAGGACCGATGTCAAAAGAAGGGGCCGAGGTACTTCTGCGGGATGGTCCGCCATCCGCCCCGGAAGACCTAAGCATTGACTGGACGCCTCAGACGCGCCTCACCTATGCCGTCTCGCCGCAGAAGGCGCTGGCCTGGGCCAAGTTCGGCCCAGCCCTCCCCCACCCAGCCTGGCAGGTGCGCGGCTTCACCGTCCCCACCGGACAATCAGCCTCGTTCGTGTTTGATATGGGCAGTGAGGTATTAGGCCGCATCTTCGTGGACTATGACGCCCCGGCAGGCACAGTCATTGACGTCGGCCATGCCGAAACGCTCCGCAACGGGCGGCCCGAATACGGCAAGATGGCGCTGATGTCGGACGGAGAGCGGCAGATCGCGCGGGGCGGGCCTGGCCGAATGGAAACGTTCTTCCCGCGCGGCTTCCGCTATCTGCACGTCACCGTCGGCGGGCATGATGCGCCGGTCACACTCAACAAAATCGGGGCCGTCTCCCAAGTCTACCCCTATGAGCGAAAAGGCCGGTTCGAGTGCTCCGACCCATTCTTCAACACCCTCTGGGAGTATGGCTGGAACACGCTCCGGCTCTGCTCCGAAGACGTCATCACAGACTGCCCCTGGCGCGAGCGGACCCTGTACGCGGGCGATCTCCTTCCAGAGACGGCGACCGCCTTGGCCGTTTCCGGCGACCCACGCCTGCCCCGTCGTTGCGTCGAGTTGTTCCTGCAATCCCAGAACCCTGACACCGGCGGCCTGCAATCAATGGCCCCGGTCCGTCGTGACCGCGCTCCGCTTGGCGACTACCCGCTCGTCACGGTCATCGTCGCCGATTGGCTCTGCCGTTACAGCCAAGACGTCCCATTCGCCCGGCGCTGCGCCCCCGTCTTCCGGCAGATGCTGGATGGGTTCGCCCCATTTTGGGGTGCCGATGGCCTGTATGTGCTGGAAGGTGAGGTCTTTCTGGACTGGACCGACATGACCAAGGCTGGCCCGGTCTGCGCCCTGAATGCTCTGGCCGTACGCGCCCTGAACGCCTGGGCCTCTTTGCTAGGCCTCATTGGGGAAGACGCCGAGGCCGACCAAGCCAAGGCCCTCGCGCGGCAAACGGCGGGAGCCGTCCGCGAACGGTTCTGGGACGAGGAGCGTGGCGCATTTTCCGACACGCTTCAAGACGGGGTGCTTGAAGATGCCCATTACGTCCTGTCCACGGCCTGGCCCATGCTGGCCGGTTTGACGTCGGCCGATCAGGATGTGCGCAGCCTTGCCCATGTGCGTGAGACGCTGACTCACTTTGAGGCGGACCAATGCTCACGATTCACGTCCCCATATGGGATGTTCTATGTCTTAGGGGCGCTTTACGAGAAGGGCGCAGCGGGCCTGGCCGAAGAGTCCATGCGTCGCCTGTACAGCGACATGATCACGCACCCGACAGGAACCCTCTGGGAAGTCTTTCACCAGCAATGGTCTTTGTGCCACGCCTGGGCATCCGCTCCCACGTACTACTTGTCAACCCGCGCCCTTGGTGTCCGACTTGGCTTCCCCGACACGGCAGACCTGAACACAGTTTTGCTCGCGCCCGAATCGGAGACGCTGGACTGGGCACGCGGCATGGTCCCCCACCCACTCGGCCTGATCTCGGTGGATTGGACGGTTCACGGGGATCGTATTGTCCTGAGCTACGATGCGCCGGAGGGCGTTGAGGTGCGCGTTCAGCCACGCGGGCGGCTAGCCTCTTTGCGGCTCTGCCTCAGCCAACCCAACCGGCCAGTTTAGTGCAATTCCCACTCCTCTTGTCAGCCCTCCAGCCGCCCAAGTTTTCAGAGGTGCCGCGTTAAATCGGTGCCGCTTCTTGGGTATAACTCAACTCAGGAATACCGCCATGCGATACGGCCGGCGACTGCCGCACACCGCAGGTTTCAGAAATCGATTGGAGAACGTGTCCATGTTTTCTTGCCCACTCATCTCCCACTTCAGGCCAATGCAGGCCACCTTTACACTAGCCGTCCTCGGCTTGGCCTCTGCAGCGATGTCCGTGCAAGCCGCACCCGCCGTGCTGACTCAAAACGGCGATATTGGGCGCACTGGTGCGAATACAGCCGAATCGGTCCTATCGCCAGCCTCCGTTGGGGGCGGCCACTTCGGCAAGCTGTTCACCATCTCCGGCATGAATGCCAACGTCAATGGCCAGCCACTCTTCGTTCCATACCTCAAGATCGGGCCTTCGGCGCACAACGTCCTCTACGCTTACACGTCCAACAATACGGACAACTCGCCCTGCGGGCTGTACGCTTTTGACGCCGACACTGGAGCAACACTGTGGGCCGATACTCTGCCGAACTCCGCCACCTACACCACGGCAACGCCCGTAATCAACCTCTCGACCAAGATTATCTACGTACTGAGCAAGACGGGCAGCGACGACACAGGCGCGACCTTCCTCCACGCCTACGACATCGGCACCGGGGTTGAGAAGCCTGGAAGCCCTCAGCAGGTCACCGCCACCGTGCCCGGTACCGGCGACGGCAGCGTCAATGGCACCGTCT
>JAYTRQ010000314.1:0-5437 GCA_043746125.1 Armatimonadota bacterium
CGTCCTTGGCCACTGCCTGGAATACGTCGGGCAGGGCACGACGCCGCTTGTCCTGCTCGCCCTGGGCGTCGCGCTCCGGCCTGGCGCGATCCGAGGGCGTATCGGCCC
Organism: Armatimonadota bacterium; assembly: GCA_043746125.1. Taxonomy (GTDB): domain Bacteria; phylum Armatimonadota; class Armatimonadia; order Armatimonadales; family Capsulimonadaceae; genus JANXMY01. The sequence continues at coordinate 109 of JAYTRQ010000314.1, forward strand.
GCTCGTGCTGGCCTGTGCGGTCAAACTGCTGGTGACGCCGCTTGCGATGTGGGGACTGTGCCGCCTGATGGGGATCGGGGGAGACGTGCGGGCGGACGGCATACTGGCGGCGGCCATGCCGACGGCCGTGGTGGCGTCGGTGTTGTGCGGGCAGAACGAATTAGAGGGGGATTTTGCCGTCGGCGTGGTCTTCGTCTCCACCGTGCTGTCCGCCGTCACCGTGCCGCTGCTGCTGACGTGGCTGCGGTGAGGGCCGTAGGGGCGCACCTGCGTGTGCGCCCTCTTCTCCCCGTGTGCGCCTTCTTCTCCCCGTGTGCGCCTTCTCCCGTAGGGGCGGCCCTCGTGTCCGTCCCTACGTAGGTTACGTCAGCCACAGCGCAACCAGCGTCGTCCCGACGAGGCAGAGCGACAGCAGGGTCACGTAGCCCACGTTAAGCAGAAAGAACTTGCCCAGAGTCTTGCCCCAGTTCTGCTTGTAGACGACGCGCATGGCGGCGACGACATAGACGAACAGGGCGACAAAGACAGACACGACCAGCCAGTCCGGGCGCGTCAGGAGCAATGGGGTCAGGATCAAAAACGCGAAGGCGTGGACGTGCAGCAGGAAGACCAGGTGTTCCACGTACAGGCGCTTGGTCCGCCAGTAGAGCAGCGTCAGCAACACGGCGAAGAGGGGAAGTAGGAAGAACATCATCTTGGGGATGCCGCCGAGCAGGGCGGCGAGGAAGCCCTGCCTGTCGCCGCCGGCCCGGATGGCATGATAGATGAACAGCCGGGCGACGGGCGGGTCCCGCTGGCTGGGGGGGAGGTGCGCCTGGTAGACGTCGTACTCGGCCTTGCTGTGGGGCAGCGGTTCCGGCCGCCCGCCTATCACGATCATGCCCCGCGCGGCTTTGGAGTGAGGGGAGACACCCACCTGAACCTGGCCGGCTAGAGGGTTTTTCCAGGCCAGTACGAGGAAGAACAGGACGCTGATCGTTAGGTACAGCTTGAGGGGCGATACGTAGGAGACGCGCCGCCCCGCGTTGTACTCGTTCGTCAGGAAGCCGGGCCGGAACACGAGCGCCTTGAGCGTGCGGAGCAGGCGCGAATCCCAGGACGCGAACTCGGCCATCAGGTCCGCCAGCAGCGGCTTCAAGGCGACCGTATGGTCTTTGTTCTCCTGCCCGCAGTGGGCGCAGAAGATGCCATCGCCCGCCGTGCCGCAGTTGAGGCAATGGTCGGGGCGCGGGCGGGGTGGCTTTGGCGGGGAGGGCGATGTCTGCGTCTCTTTCATCATGTCGCTTAAATCCCACGCCCCTGACCCGCGTCCCTAAACTCCATACTCCTTCAGGACCCCCTGTACGTACTCGCGGGCGGCCCGCATCTCGTCAATGGTCGTCACCTGCTCGATGATGACCGGCACCTCGGGCAGACATCGGGCGATAGAGCGCAGGTACAGGCCGAAGTCCAGGCCGCCCAGGCCGGGCCGGACAAAGCGGCGCTGGCCGTCGTCGCCCAGGGCGATGTCTTTGAGGTGGACCAGGCCGACGGCGGGGGCCAGGTCGGAGATCAGAGTCGGCAGAAGGGAGTTACGGCCGGCGAATGCCTTCGCCGGGATCAGGTTGGGTGCATCCAGCACGGCCTGGACCTCGCCGCCGGGGAACCGGCGGGCCATGCGGAGGCAGGAGGCGGGGTCACTCAGGACGTGGGCGCTGAACGGCTCCAACAGAATCTGGACCGGCAGGCCGCGGACTGTTTCCCGCAGGCCGCTCAGGGCGATGAACAGGCTGTTAAATGTTTCCTCCTCCGCATTCAGCAGGTTGGGCGCAGTCAGGGTCCGGCCCAGCGTCCCGCTCCAACAGACTAGGCGCTCGACTCCATTGATCATGCCCATGTTCTCAGCCAGGGTCTTCCAATCCAGGCCGTCTACGCCGTGGCGGCCTGCATCTTCGGGCCGGAGCGGGTTGACGTAGCAGCCGACGGCGTCCACGTGGAAGCCGGAGTTCCTGGCCGCCACCGCGATCTGGCGCACCTCGCCCGCCGTGATGCCGTGGATGTACGACGTCACCTGGCCGCGCCGGAATCCGGCCTCCGTGGCGTAGTAAAACGCGGCCGGGATATCGGTCTCCTCGTACACGTGGATCATAACGCCAAGTTCCATCAGTCGTGTGGTCTCCTGTCTTTGGATATTGCCACGGGAACGTCTACACTGTCCTGAGACCCGCGCGGTCGCATTTTGTTGCAGCCCGCCGCGATGGACTTCTGTTCGGCGGCTTACGTGTCTTTTCCTTCCGAGGGATTGAACGCCCCAGGGTCATTCAGTTCTTGTCGGGCGACTGAAGTCGCGGCAACGAAGGCACGAAACCTGCCTTCGCAGGTTAGGACTTGGTCCGAGTCCACGCAGGTGGACTTCGTGCTTTTGTTGCTGCGGTGTCAACCGCCCGCACCGAGAACTGAATAACCCTATGGTTGCGAGACGGCTTGCAGGACTCGGCGGGTGGGTTCGGGAACAAGGCGTCATGTTCACAATCATTGGAGACATCGTGACGCCCGGCGGTGTCCTTGAAGGCGGAGCGCTGACCGTGGACGACGCGGGCAGTATTGCCGAAGTCGGCCCGCGCCGGACCACTCCCACACGAGGCGCGGACATTGATGCGACCGGCCTTCTCGTCCTGCCCGGCTTTGTAGACATGCATGTGCATGGGGGGGGCGGGGCGGACTTCATGCGCGGGACGACCGAAGAAACGCGGCAAGTCGCCCGCACCCACGCCCGCTTCGGCACGACGGGAATGCTGGCGACGACCATTACGGCCTCGCGGCAGGATACAGACAACGCCATTGCAGCGGCCCGGACTGTGATAGAGGCAGGACCGGACGAGGGGGAGGCCCGCCTGCTGGGTATCCACCTGGAAGGGCCGTACATCTGCCTGGCCCGGCGCGGGGCACAGCCGCCAGCACATGTCCGCCCACCGGATGCCGAGGAGTTGGCGCACTGGGTCTCGCTCTCGGGCGGCACGGTGCGGCAGATCACGCTCGCGCCGGAAGTGGAGGGGGCGGAAGCTGTCGTGAGGATGGCGCGGCAGTTAGGGGTCGTCGTCTCGCTAGGTCACACGGACGCGAAGGCCGGCGACGTTCTGCGGGCCATCGGCTGGGGAGCGACACAGGCGACACATACGTTCAACGCCATGCGCGGCCTGCACCACCGGGAGCCGGGGGCGGTCGGCGCGGTCTTGGCTTGCCCCGAAGTCGTCTGCGAGGTCATCGCCGACGGCGTCCACCTGGACCCGCTGATCGTCCGGCTGATCGTCGCCGCCAAGGGCGCGGCCGGGGTCGTGCTGATCACGGACGCCATCGAGGGCGCGGCCATGCCGGACGGCGAGTACGGGCTGGGCGGCGAGACCGTCTTCGTCGCGAACGGCACGGCGTCCTTCGCCGATGGGACTTTAGCGGGCAGCGTCCTGACCATGAACCGGGCCTTCGCGAACGTGCGCCGCTTCGCCGGGGTCTCAGTCTCGGACGCCGCCCAGCTCTCCAGCAGCAACGCGGCCAGGCAGCTAGGGCTGGCAGGGCGTTTGGGTGAACTGTCGTCGGGCCTCGCCGCCGACATCGCTGTTATTCATCCCGAGACTGGGGAAGTGGCATGGACGCTGGTCGGCGGGTGGGTCGCCTGGCGGGGATGATCCCGGCGGATAGTTCCAAGACTGGAAGCTCCAGGCCTTCCTGCGCCGAGGATTAGCCTTCCTTGAACTCCGGCAGAAGACACTCGCGGATCTCCTCCATCGCCGCCGCCGCGTCCTCCCAGTCTCCGACTTCCACCTCACGGCCTTCCAACTCGGTGTAGGTCGCGAAGAAGTGACGGATCTCGATCAAACGGTGCGAAGGGATGTCCGTGATGTCTATGGTGTCGGCATAGAGTGGGTCGCTGACGGCGACGCACAGCACCTTGTCGTCGCGCTCGTTCTCCTGCCGCAGCCGCAGAATGCCGATGGGGCGGACGCGCATCAGGCAGCCGGGGAACGTCGGCTGGTCAATCAGGACGACCACGTCCAGGGCATCCCCGTCGTCGGCGATGGTGCCGGGGATGAACCCGTATTCGGCCGGGTAGGCGACGGACTGGTACAGAACGCGGGACAGGGCCACGCCCTGCATCTCCTCGTCCCACTCGTATTTGTTCTTGCTGCCGCGCGGGATCTCGATCAGCGCCATGACGCTGTTTCCTTGCAGGCGCGGCTTCATTTCCGAAATCTTCATCGTGTCTCCTTGAGGGTCCGGGAACTTGAGGGGCTGGGAAAACGTGTTGTCTCCCTGTTGGCCGCCGGGAGCGCGTTTTCCTGCCTGCGGGTGCTCCGCCAGATCGTCAGGCAGGAACTTTCGCGCCCAACGCCGAACAATCCTCCTATGGCGGTACAAGAACCAAGGGCTCGGGCGGGCGGGGCAGAGGCCTCGGGCGGGACAGAACGGGCGCGGCCCTTGGCCCTCTGGCGAGCGCTGCTGCTGGGCATCATTCTGGTCCCCATCAACGTCTTCTGGACCATCATCGTTGAGATCCGCTGGTTCACGCTGGATGGGACGTCGCTGCCGCTGTTCGTCACGCCGGTCTTCCTACTGTTCATTCTCGTGCTGCTCAACCTCGCCTGGCGCAAGGCCGCGCCCCGGACGAAGGCGCTGCGGCAGGAGGAACTGCTGCTCGTTTACATCATGCTGGTCGTGTCCTGTACCTTCGCCGGGCACGACACGCTGCAAAATATGTTTGGGTCCATCCCCTACGCCTACTGGCACGCCACGACCGAGAACAAGTGGCAGTCGCTGTTCTTCCGGTATCTGCCCCGCTGGCTGGTCATCACGGACCCGGACGCCCTCAAGGCCTGGAACCGGGGACAGATCAGTATTTACAGCCCCCAAGGCCTGACGTATCTGCGGGCCTGGGTACTGCCTCTAGCGGCCTGGGGCCTGTTCTTCCTGACCCTGCTCGGGACCTACCTGTGTCTGACGATTTTAGTCCGGCGGGCCTGGATCGAGAACGAGAAGCTGACTTTCCCCATCGTGCAGCTCCCCATCGCCATGACGGCCGACGACGCCGGGACGGCCTTCTTCAAGAACCCCCGGATGTGGGCGGGCTTCGGGCTGGCCTTCGGCATCTCGTTCCTGAACGGCCTGCACACGCTCCTCCCCACCGTGCCCGAGCTGCCCGTCAAACTGTTTCAATTGCAAGACCTCGTCACGAACAAGCCCTGGAGCGCCATCGGGTCCACCCAGTCGTCGTTCTACCCGTTCGCGGTCGGCATCGCCTACTTCATGCCCCTGGACCTGTCATTCTCCTGCTGGTTCTTCTACGTGCTGGCCCGCC
>JAYTRQ010000315.1:0-1657 GCA_043746125.1 Armatimonadota bacterium
CGCCTTCAAGCGAGACCCCATCGCCGAGATGAGCGCCGCCTGTAAGAAGGCCGGAATCAAGTTCGGCGTCTACTATTCCCAGAACTTCGACTGGCACCATCCCGGCGGCGGCACGGCGGGCGCGTCCTGGGACCCAGCCCAGCAGGGCGACTTTGACTCCTACGTCAAGAACGTCTCCGCCCCCCAAGTCAAAGAGCTGATTACCCGCTACCACCCAGCCATTCTCTGGTGGGACATCAACGGCCCGTTCAACGCCGAGCAGGTACGGGCGCTGACGGCCTCATTCCCACAGGACCCCGAGCTGATCTACAACAACCGCCTGGGCGGGGGCGTGCCGGGCGACACGCAGACGCCCGAACAGAGCATCCCGGCCAACGGCTTCCCCGGCAAGGACTGGGAGACGTGCATGACGATCAATGACACGTGGGGCTACAAGGCGGCCGATACCAACTTCAAGTCGAGCGATCTGCTCCTGCACAACCTCATAGACATTGCTTCCAAGGGGGGCAATTACCTGCTGAACGTCGGGCCGACGTCGCAGGGCATCATCCCCGCGTCCGAAGTGGAGCGCCTGCGGGTCATGGGGGCGTGGATGAAGGCGAACGGCGACAGCATCTACGCGACCACGGTCAGCCCCTACAAGCGCCTGCCATTCGACGGGCGGTGTACGGTCAAGGGAAACACACTGTACCTGAACGTGTTCTCGTGGCCTGCCTCGGGCCTGACTCTGACGGGCCTTCAGACGCCCGTACTCGCTGCAAAAGCGCTGGCGACGGGCCAGAAGCTCCTGGTCTCCAAGACTGCCGACGGGACACTGACGATCAGCAAGCCGAAGAGGCTGGACCCGACCTCCACGGCTATCGCGCTCGTCCTCTCTGGCCCGCCGGTCGTCTCAGAGTTGGAAAACGTATTTCTGCCCCAACCGGACGGCACGTATCTCCTCAGAGCCGCCGGCGCCACGCTGGACGGGGAGACGATCCAGATCGAAGGGAGCGGGGACGCCTCGGACGCGGGTTTCTGGACGAACGCCGGGGACGCGCTGCACTGGAAGATTCAGACGCCCGCCAAGACGCCCGTTTCTTACGATGTCAAGATAGAGTACGCCTGCGAGCCGGGCAGCGAGGGCAGCACGTTCACCCTGCGCGTGGACGGCAAAGACTCAGGCGTCTCCGGCACGGTGGCAAAGACGGCGGGATGGAGTGACTACCAAACCGTCTCGCTGACCGGGGCACTGACGCTGACGCCTGGAACGCACGTCATCCAGGTCCATCCACAGACGAAGACGGGCGGCGGCATGATGAACCTGCGCCGGCTCATGCTCACTCCAGCCACGAAATGACGCAGAGACGGAGGCCTCCCGCCTCATGTCCGCTGGAGCAGCAGCACGCAGACATCGTCCCGGAAGACCCCCTCGGCGAAGGCCTGGGCGTCTGCCACCACCCCCAGGGCGGAGGCCTCCAGATCAGGCTGCCCGGCCTGCGCCTCGAAGAACCGGATCAGGCCCTCCATCCCTAACAGGTGAAGGCGGTCCGGCCCGGCTTCGGTCAGCCCATCAGTGTACAGCAGCAGGCGGTCGCCGGGCGACAACGTCACCGCCCCCTGCTCGTAGCAGGCGTTTTCCAGCGCCCCCAGGGGCAGGCCGGTGGGGTTCAGAAGT
>JAYTRQ010000316.1:0-5423 GCA_043746125.1 Armatimonadota bacterium
ACCCATGAAAGTCTACGAGCGCGTCACCGACTTGGTCGGGTTCACACCCCTGGTCAAGCTGAACCGTATTACCGACGGCGCCCCGGCCACCGTCCTCGCCAAGCTGGAGTTTTTCAACCCAGCCTCATCCGTCAAGGACCGCATCGCCGTCGCCATGCTGGAAGACGCCGAGGCGCGGGGCATCCTGACCCCCGATTCGGTGATTGTGGAGCCGACGTCCGGCAACACAGGCATCGGCATGGCCTTCGCCTGCGCGGCCAAGGGCTATAAGTGCATTCTGACCATGCCGGACACGATGAGCATGGAGCGCCGCCTACTGCTGCGCGGCTACGGGGCGCAGCTGGTCCTGACGCCCGGCACGGAGGGGATGCGCGGGGCTATCGCCGAGGCCGAGCGCGTTGCCGCCCGGACGCCCCATTCATTCGTCCCACAGCAGTTCAAGAACCCGGCGAACCCGGCCATCCACCGCACGACGACGGCCGAGGAGATCTGGAACGACACGGACGGCACAGCCGATATCCTGATCGCCGGCGTGGGCACGGGCGGCACCATCAGCGGCATAGCCGGACTCCTGAAGGAGCGCAAGCCGAGCTTCCGGGCCGTCGCCGTGGAGCCGAAGGACTCGCCGATCATTACGCAGACGCGCGAGGGCCTGCCCCTGAAGCCCGGCCCACACAAGCTGCAAGGCATCGGCGCGGGCTTCGTGCCCGATAACCTGGACATGAGCATTGTGGATGAGGTCATCCAGGTGACGACTGAGGAGTCGGTACATTGGGCGCGTCGGGCGGCGTTTGAAGAGGGCATTCTGGTCGGCCTCTCGTCCGGCTCCGCCGTCTGCGCCGCCATACAGGTGGCCCACCGGCCCGAGAACGCGGGCAAGACCATCGTGGTCATCATTCCGTCTAACGGTGAGCGGTATCTGTCCACGGTGCTGTTCGCCGATCTCCGGGACGACCAGTAGAGACGCGTGAGCAGGAGCAACAGTTGAAGATCAGCACAAAGCTGTTGAGCAGGCTTCAAGAGCGCCGGACCCGGCTGTCGCTCGGCTTGGGCCTTGCGCTCCTTCCCTGCGGCCTGTTTATGCTCCACCAGCAGGATAGCGTGAGAGAGGCCGTTGTTCGTGACGAGATCGCGAGTTGGCATAGCTCGTTCACGCGCTCACGGAAGACGGCCTCCCTGCCGACGCCGTCTTCCTGCAAGGCGTCTACGCCGACAAGTTCACGGGCGTCTTGGGCAAAGCGTGCCAGGCCCGCGACCGCCTACGCGTCCGCTGCGCCGACTTGAAGACGCTGGGAGACCTACTGGGGATCGCGACGGCTCAGAAGAGCGCCACGCTGAACAGCATCGGGTGGGTCTACCCGCACGGGACACTCAGAGGGACGAATGGTTTGTGGCAGTCGGCTCCTCATTCTGGGGGGCACAGCGATAATGAGGGCCGTTTGCACTGGACGGCGGTTTCAGAGGGACCGATGGTGATGGAGCGCAGATCGCGGACGATGACGGGCGAGGATTTGGGCCTGGAGATTTCACACACCAAGACAGTACAAGTCTCGGTTGAAGTAGAGTGCGTGGTCTCGACACGGGAGGGGTTCACTTCAAATGGAACCAGACCGCAACACGGCAGAAGAAGACGATACCGAGCCACATTCCTTTCGGGTTCCATTCTCACGGGACCGCATCAACATCGGGAAAGACAGCTTGGGGCGGATGCGAAAGCGGACCTGCCTCCATCCTGAAGACGGGAACGCGCACATCACGTTGGCGGCTCATTTGCTCTCAGAGGAACCACTGCTGCCCATTCACGCAGAGGAAGCGGCGGAGCAGTTGCGTATTGCACTGGGGATGATGCCGCCGGACGAGGAACTCGGCGACAAGGTACAGTGGAAAGCGATGACGCACAAGTTTCTGGGCGACGCCCTCATCGTGTTGGGGGAACGAATGGAAGCCCGTCACCACTGGGAGCGGGCCGTGGCTTTGGACCCTGCGAGACCTCCTCACGGCTTTTCAGGACCGGCTCAAGAGTCGCTGAACAAGTACCCAGCATTCTGAATGAACCCTTAATCGAATGCTACATCGCACTATGTCTATGAGTATCACAGAGATCGAAGATGAAATCGCGCAACTGTCTCCCGCAGAGTTGATGGAAATGTCGCGGTGGTTTGTGGACTTCCGAAGAACCTCCCGCGTTGGCGAAGCGCGGCTGGCCAAAGCGTGTGCCAGGATTGACCCCCCGAAGAGCAAGCCTTCGCGGAGGACGGTATGGTACCGAGGAGAAGGGATTAGTGCGCGGCAGTAGAGCGAGCAGTAGAGCGAGCAGTAGAGCGAGCAGTAGAGCGAGCAGTAGAGCGAGGGGATAAATCCCTCTCGCTGTGTAAGCGTCCTTCGGACGAGCGGGCCGCGTCTCGGTCACAGCTCAGACCCGCCCGGAGGGCGTCCATTCAGCGAGAGGGATTTATCCCCTCGCTCTCTCACGCCGGCGCCTCCGAGCCACCCAAGGCCGAGCAACGTGCCGCTGAGGCTCTTTCAATAGCGTCGGCTGGCGCGAACGCCCCTTCCGTTTCCGCCGTCCAGGGGACGCCGCGCCTACCGCGCGGTTTTCAACTACTCGTACACACGCCCGCTGTGCTATAATCACCGTATGCGCTTCCTGGCCCTTATTCTCCTCACCCTGCTCCTGCTCCCGGCGACCCCACCCACCCGCGCTGACGAGATGCCGCCGACAGTTCCGGCCTTCGCGCAGACCGAGACGCACCGGATACGGATCGTCAACGGCGTGGATGGGGCCATCCAGATCTCCACAGACAAGGGCCAAACGTGGCACCTGATCGGGCGCGTCACCGCCCCGGCCACGCAGAGCCTCATGGGCTACTCGGCCAGCGGCTACGCCCAGCCCGGCACGGTGGCGGCCACGGCGGTTCACGGGCTTCGGATCCGGGTCGGCGATCTGGACACGCCCGACCCGCTGCTCATCAACGTCCTGCCACGCGAGTTCACCCAGACGCCCAACCTGTTCGGCGGGCAGGTGTCCGGCCTGTCCGGTATCTACACGACCATTCCCGTGGGAACGAGCATCTTCCGCGAGTTGTCCCCCCTGGTCGGCAATCCCGTCTTCCTGGACCGGGGGGGGAACGGCAGCCTGTCCCACGTGCCGCTCAACTACGTGCCCCAGGCTGGGGACGTCTTGCAGATCGTCGTGTCCCGGCCCACCAATCCACTCAAGGAGGTGTTCTTTGACAACGTCGCGGGCGGCGAGGTGCAGGCCTTCTATGTGGATGGGACCAAGCAGCTCATAACCCACGTGGTCAAGCCCCTGGTCGGCGTGGGCCGCTATGACGGCTGCTCGTACTCAGGCGTGGGCGCGATCAACACAAACCATGACGGCGTCATCACGGTCTCCACCGCGCCGATCACAACGTCGCCTCTGTTTGAGGGAATCGGCGTGGAGCGGCGGGGCGGATTCCAGATCCAGCCGGCCTTCCACAACGCGCAAGGGGACGGTGCAGGTGCGCCGTCGGTGCTGGTCATCGGATCGCGCAAGAAGCCGCCCGCCCCCGAGATGGAGGGCACGCCGCCCCTGTTCTACGGCTACTTCGATCTGGCCTGGGGCAAGGATGAGCCGAAGCACTCGTGGAGGGCCGAGGTCCAAAGGAGTCACGGCCCGTGGCAGCCGATGCCGACCGTGATCGGGTCTCAGGCGCTGGCCTTGGCCGACGTCACCGCCCTGCGCCTGGTCCGGGACGATCCCGGCGACGACGCCTGGCGGGCGGGCGAGGTCCGCATCGCCGAGAAGGACTACGAGGCCCAGGCCCTCTCCGCCGCCCGCGCGGGCCAGACGATGGTGGAGCGGGGCGAGATCACGGTCAACGCCGCCGCACCCGACCGCCGCACGGCCTACGTCGCGTTCTACCTGGAGGGCGAGCTAAAGGGCATCACGAACAACGCCCCCTATTCGTTCAACTGGAATACGAAACAGGTCCCCGACGGCGAGTACGTGCTGGTGGCCCAGGCGCAGGACGCGGGCAGCCGGCCGCTGACCGAAACGCGCCTGAAGATCTGGGTGGACAACGGGCGCAAGATCCTATCCCGGCGGGCAAGCCCGCCACCCTTCCCTCGGAGGGAAGGGCTTCAGAACAGGGCGAGGCCCGTGGCAGCAGACGTTGGCGCCCCTCTGGATACCGCCTCCCGGCCAAACACCGCCGCTCCCGGTTGGTTTCCGAAGCCCTTCCCTCCGAGGGAAGGGTGGCGAGCCTCAGCGAGACGGGATAGGACATGCCCGTGTCCCTTTACGCCGGCCTGATGTCGGGCACCAGCCTCGACGGCATGGACACGGCCTTCGCCGACATCGCCGTTCTGGACGCCGATCCGCTCCGCCCCCGCTTTGTTATTAGTCTCTCGGGCGCGCATCACACTCCCTACCCTGATGCCCTGCGTCAGCGCCTGCAAGACGTCCGCCGGGGCCTGCCGTTCCCTATCGCCGAGTTCGCTGCTCTGCATTATGAACTGGGCGCGGCCTACGCGGACGCCGTGGCTCAGGCCGCCGCCCGACTGGGCATTGTGCTATCGGACGTCGCCGCATTGGGCCTACACGGGCAGACGGTCTGGCACGCGCCGCCGTCGTCGGGCGCGGCTGTCCCCGCGACCCTGCAGATGGGACAGCCCGCCGTTTTGGCTGAGCGACTGGGCATCGCTGTCGTCTCCGACTTCCGCGCCCGCGACATCGCGGCCGGGGGTGAGGGCGCTCCCCTCGTGCCCTTCGCCGATTATGCCCTCCTGCACTGCCCGACCGAGACTCGCGTCGCACTGAACTTAGGCGGCATCGCCAACGTGTCCTTCCTCCCGGCCGGGGGCGCTTTGGCCGAGACGCTGGCCTTTGACACCGGGCCAGGCGGCCTGCTCTTAGACGGCCTCGCCCAACACCTCTTAGGTCGTCCCTACGATGACACTGGCACTGTCGCCGCGTCCGGCACGCCCAACGTCCTGTTTCTCACACGCCTGCTGGCTCATCCCTATTTCGCCCTGCCGCCGCCCAAGAGCACGGGCGCGGAGGCGTTCGGCTCGGACTTCCTCGCCGGCTTTCTGCGTCAGGCGTCCGGCCTGTCCGCCGCAGACGTTCTTGCCACGGCCGCAGCGCTCACCGCCGAGACCATCGCCGCCGCGCTCCGCGACTTCCTGCCGCGCCTCCCCGACCGCCTGATCGCGGGCGGCGGCGGGACGCGCAACCGGGCTGTCTTGAACGCCCTGCGCCGCGCTCTACCCACCGTGATTATAGAAACGCATGACACGTTTGAGACGAACGCAGGCATCATCCCCGTCCAATCCAAAGAAAGCCTCGCCTTCGCCCTGCTCGCCGCCGCCCGAATGCACGGCCTCCCCGCAAACGTCCCCGCCGCGACGGGGGCACGCGGCCCGCGCCTGTTGGGGAC
>JAYTRQ010000317.1:0-16011 GCA_043746125.1 Armatimonadota bacterium
TGCGCCAGCGTCAATTTCGGATTGGCGGCCAGGGCCGCCCGGTACTCGCTAACGGCCTCGGAACCCTTCCCTGAAGCATCCAGAGCTAGCCCTAGATTGTAATGGGCCAGGGCAAAATCCGGCTTCATCCGCAGCGCCTCCCGGTACTCCTTAATCGCCTGGTCATGCTTGCCTTGCACGTCCAGGACGTTTCCCAGAGCATTGTGAGCGTCTGTGTTGGAGGGGTCCAGGCGAATGACCTCCTGATATTCTTTGATCGCCTCATCATGTCGCCCGCTATCGTCGAGCGCGTTGGCGAGCGTGTAGTGGGCCGGGCCGTAATTGGGTTTCAGCCGCAGCGTCTCGCGGTACTCGGCTATGGCTTTGTCGCGTTGCCCGACTTTGTCCAGAAAATGGCCGAGCATATAGTGGGCGTTGGCGAACTTAGGCCGAAGCTTGGTCGCAGCTTGGATCTGGTTGACGGCCTCCGGAGTCTGCCCGGCCCGGTCCAGCGCGATACCAAGATTATAGTGGGCATCCGGGTTGTCTGGGCTAAGGCGAACTGTCTCCTGGAACTCAGCCAGAGACTCCGCTCGTTTCCCCTGCGCCCCGAGCGCGATTCCAAGGGCGTTGTGCGCGTCCGCATAGTCGGGTCGGAGCCGGACCGAATCGCGGAAGTCGGTGACGGCCCCGGCGACGTCACCCTTCTGGAACAACCCCACGCCCTGCCGGAACTTGAGCGTCGCTTCATCCGGCGTTGCCCCCTCAGGTACCGGTGCAGGAACTGCTACGCCCGCGGGCATCGGCTGGGAACTCATTTGTGCGGAGGCAGGAACAACCAGCGAAGCTGAGAGGAGCGCGACGACTAGTGGGAAGGCAGGGGAGATTTTGACTCGTTCCATGACCAAATTGACCTTTCGCGAATGACGAATGGCAGGTAATTCTAGAAACGGGGCGTATTCTCCTTCCCGATGCGCCCGCTTGCAAATGCCCCGCCAAAGTCTGTATAATGACGTTTATGGAACTGATGCGGAGCGATGAGTGGCAGGCGGAGGGACGGCGGGTGCTCTCAGAGGCGGCGCGGGCGCTGGACCGCCTTGCTGATGGCCTGGAAGCCGAGGCCTGGGCCTGTGCCGTCCGGCTCATCTTGGAGACGCGCGGCCGAGTCGTCGTCACTGGCATGGGCAAGAGTGGCCGGGTGGCTGAGAAGACGGTCGGGACCCTGGCGAGTACGGGAACGCCTGCCCTGTTCCTGCACCCGGCGGAGGGCGCCCACGGTGACTTGGGGATGCTCCAACCTGGCGATGTCGTGCTGGCCTTCTCTTACAGCGGCGAGACCGACGAGCTTCTCGCCATCCTCCCCACCATCCTCCAACTGGGGGCGCCTCTGATCGCCCTTACCGGCAACAAGTATTCCACACTGGGCCGGGCGGCTTCCGTCGTTTTAGACGTCTCCGTGGAGCGTGAGGCCTGTCTCCTGAATCTGGCGCCGACGACCAGTACGACGGCCATGATGGCGATGGGCGATGCCCTGGCCGTGTCTGTGATGGGCGCCCGTGACTTCACGCCTGACGACTACGCCCGCCTGCACCCGGCCGGAAGCCTGGGCCGCCGCCTGACCCTGCGCGTGGCCGATGTCATGCGGACCGGCGAAGCGGTCGCCGTCGTGCCGCGTACCTGCACCGTTTTGGAAGCCATGTTTGCCATCACGAAGGCACACGCAGGCGCGGCCATCGTCACCGACGACGAGGGCCGCGTGGCCGGCCTGATGACCGACGGCGACGTCCGCCGTCACCTTCTGGACGATCCGGGCCTGCTCGCCCGCCCCACTGGTGAGGCTATGACCGCGAATCCCGGCGTCGTCACGCCCGAGATGCTGGCGACGGCGGGCCTGCACCGCCTGGACGACTTCCACCCCCTGCCGGGCAACAAGGCCGGTGAGGCTCCCGTCGTGGACGGGGACGGTCGTCCGGTCGGAATGCTGATGCTGAAAGACCTCGTGAAAGCAGGAATCGTCTAGTCCATGCCCGACGTCTGGCCTCCAACTCCGACGAACCAGCCACCGGTGGAACCGGCACTGCCTCCCAAGCCCCAGCCGAAGGGGGGCCTGGACTCCGTAGCCGCATCCTGTATTGGGGTGGGCTGTTGGTTGCTGGTCATTCTTCTCGCCGTCCTCGATAGCCGCACCATCGGCAAGATCGCGTGGCTGGGTATGGTCGGTGACATTCTCGGCCTCTGTGGCCTTTTCTTCGGTGGGACTGGCCTGATCTACGGGCTGTTGAGTTGGAAGACACGGTTTGGGAGGATCGCCCTGAGCATGAATGCCGGCCTGATAACGTTCGTCTTGATTGTCGTCTTCATAGTATCAAGGGTGTAAGCGGCATGCAGAACGTCAAACTTATCGTCCTAGACGTAGATGGCACGCTCACCGATGGCTCGCTCGTCTTCAGCGATGATGGGCGGCAGGTCAAAGCCTTCCATGTGGCCGATGGCCTGGGCATCGTCATGGCGCAGGTGGTTGGCCTGCGCGTGGCCGTCGTCTCGGGCCGGACCAGCCTGCTTGTACTATCGCGCATGGCACAACTCGGCGTCACGGACGTCGTGCAGGACTGCGGCGACAAGGGCGCGGCCGTGCGCTCGCTCCTGGAGAAGTACGAACTGCGCTCCGAACAGGCCGCCTTCGTTGGGGACGACGTCAACGATCTGCCGGGCTTTGAGGCCGCTGGCGTCCGCATCGCTGTCGCCAATGCCTCCGAGTATCTGAAGGCGCGAGCCGACTGGGTGACGCCGCGCTCGGGCGGGCAGGGGGCGGTGCGGGACGTCATAGACGAGATTTTGCGGCGGCAGGGGCGGCTGGACGAGGCCGTGGCCGCGTACCTGGCACGGACAAGCCGGCCCGAGGCACAGGTGCGGCAATGACGACCCTTCACGTCCTGCACACGAACGACTTCCACAACACGCTGACGGAAAGCCAGGCTCAATCCATCGGGGAGGCTAAGGTAGAACTAGAAAACGTGCTGCTCCTAGACGCGGGTGACGCCGTCAAGGCAGGCAATTTAGGCGTCACTCTGGGTGGCGAGCGCATCCTGACCTGGATGTCCGAGGCGGGTTACGATGCCATGACCATGGGGAACCGTGAGTCACACGTCGCCGACGTCCTCTTGCGTCAGAAGATCAGTGAGGCTAAATTCCCGATCCTGTGCGCCAATCTGCGTTGGCGCGAAGACCGGGGCGAGACGCTGCCGACCGTGCCGCACGTCCTACGCACTTTACCGAGTGGCCTCCGCGTCGGCGTCTTCGGCCTCACCGTTCCGATGGTGACGGATCGCATGGCGACCCGCCACGCTAGTGCTTTCCTGTGGGACCCGCCTCTGACGGTGGCGCGGGCGCAGATCGCTGAACTCCGTCCGCAAGTAGACGTCCTGATTGCGCTCACGCACATCGGGCTGCGTGAAGACGAGCGGCTGGCCCAGGCCTGCCCGGAACTGGACCTGATCGTGGGCGGCCATACCCATGTGATTTTGACCGAGCCGAGGGTCATCAACGGTGTGCCCATCGTGCAGGCGGGTGGCGGCAGACGCGTGGACACCTATCTAGGGCGTGTCTCGCTGGACTGGGACGTAGTGGGCCAAAAGCCGCGCGTGGTCGGGCGGTTGGAACTGTTGGGAGCCTGATTGCTGGATCTCCTCTTATTCTTACTCACGGCCTGGGCTGCGACGGCAGCGGGCCGAGCGCTTCTGCGCGGGCTTCGTCTGCCCGATGACGCGACCGTGCTTGAGCGGAACCTGTTCGGCTGCGCCCTGGGCCTGGGCCTACTGGCTTACGGAATGCTCGTGCTTGGCCTGGCGCGTGGCCTGTACCCGGCCGCCGGATTTGGCCTGCTGTTGGCGCTGGCGGCGGGCGGCGTGAAACAGCATCATGCGATGGCTCGGGAAATCGGTGCAGCCGTGAGAGGCGGTATCCGGCTCTCGCCGCTGGGGTGGGGGACGATGGCGCTCTTCACCGTGTTCGCGGCCCTGTCGCTTCTGGGCGTTTGGACGCCGCCCACGCTGGCCCGCGAGTGGGACAGTCTCTCTTATCATCTGGCTGACCCCAAGCTGTACTTACGGGCTTACCGGATCTACCCGCTCCCCTGGGAGAGCCATTCCAATTTCGCCTTCACGGCCGAGATGTGGTACACATACGGGATGATGCTCGGCGGCGTCCCGCTCGCCAAACTCTTCCATTTTAGTTGCGGGGCCGGTGCCTGCCTTGCGACGTACGCCTTCGGGGCGCGGTTCCTCTCGCCCCGCATCGGTCTGCTGGCCGCTGGGCTGCTTGGGACAACGCCTCTCGTTCTCTGGGAAGCGGGGACGGCCTACGCCGACCTCGCGCCCACGTTCTTCGGGACGCTGACGCTGCTTGCCGTCGGTGCGGGCGTATCACGGCGGGACGACAAGTGGCTGACGCTGGGCGCGGTTTTGATGGGGCTGACGTTAAGCACGAAAGCCACGTCAGTGGTCACGCTGGCCCTGCTGGCGCTGGGCTTACTCGTCTGGCGTCTCGGAATGCTCAAGCAGCCGCCGCTCAAGGCTGTCGGAGCGCTGGCCCTCTGGTGCGGGCTGGCCCTGATTGTCGGCTCGCCCTGGTACATCAAGTCCACGGTTAACACGGGCAACCCGATCTACCCGTTCTACTACCACGTCTTCGGTGGGCGTGGCTTCAACGCCGACTTAGCACGGCAGTATGACAATGACAACGCGCACTTCGGTGTCTCCTCCGAGACTAAAGGTGACGACCCACGCCTGGTGCGGACGCCGAGTCAGGCAGCCCTCGCGCCATGGAACCTGACCATGTACCTGCTGCCGGGGCATCCGCCGCCTAACCCGGCTTTCCGGTCGTTCAATGACCGCCAGTGGGAGCCTAACAGCCTGTCGCCGATCCTGCTGGCCGCCCTCTTTTTTCCCGCCTTTGGTCGGAGGACGCCCCGTGCCGTCAAGGCATTGGGTACGTACGCCCTCCTGTCCGGCGTCTTTTGGTTCGCGACGACGCAGTACGTCCGCTACCTGCTGCCTCTGGTCCCGGTCCTATGCCTGCTGTCCGCTTGGGTTCTGGTGCAGGCACTTACGCCCCGACGAGTGTCCGGCTACGCCCTGGTTGGCCTCGCGGTCTTTTCCATCGGGTTCTCGCTGTACATAAGCGTCGGTCAGGCCGCTGGGGAAGCGCCGGTCGTGTTCGGGCGGCAGACGCGGGATGACTACATTACCCACGGCTTCGCGCCCTATCCCGCCATGCAGTACATCAACACGCAGTTGCCCGCCAACGCCAAAGTCGTCTTCTACGGCAACCCGTTCGGCTTCTACTGTGACAAGCCGTATCTGTGGGGCGACCAGCAGCACAGCACGGTCATTCCTTACACGGAGCTACGAAATTCCGAAGATCTGCGGGAGACGCTGCACCACATGGGCGTCACGCATGTATTGGTCAACTGGCGGCCCGGTTTTTTTCCGATGGACGCGAACACGTCTGGGCAGGTCGGCTGGGTGTACGCGCTGACGGAGGGGAGTGGACCACCGCGCTTTGAAAAGAACGGCGTCGCGGTGTACGCCTTGCCGGAGGCCAAGAAGTAGATGGCGAAGCGGAAGAAAAGCCCCCCCGCCCCCAATAATGGAGGAGTCCGAGGGGAAGGCCTTCCCAATCCTACCCCCCCACTATTGGGGGCGCCCTCCGGGGCGTCTATACTTGGGGGGCCTCTGCTCCTTTCCCTCCTGATATTCACCTACCTCCTCCTCGCCTTCGGCTACAGCACCGTGACGCCCGCCGCAACGGGGGACCAGCACAACCCGGACGAGAACGCCCATGTGCAGTACGTGGCGACCCTGGCGTCCGGCCACCTGCCGGTCTTCACAGACATCGCCCACGGCTATGAGAACCACCAGCCGCCCTTGTATTACGCGCTGTGCGCCCCTGTCTACCTGGCGGCGCACGGACACGGCGACGCGGTGGCGACACGGGCCATGCGCTGGGTCTCTATTCTGCTGGGGGCACTGCTTATCTTCGTCTCGTTTGGGACCATCCGCAAGCTGTTCCCGGAGCAGCCCGTGCTCGCTCTGGGAACGGCGGCGTTCGTCGGCCTGCTGCCGGGGAATATCGCTCTGTGCGCCTCCGTCACGAATGATTCGCTAACGATCTTGGTGATCGCGGTCGCGCTGTGGCAGTTGGTCGGCTTGGTCACGACGATGGGGCCGGACGTTCCGCCCGCTGTCTGGCGCCGCCGGGCGCTCCTGCTCGGCCTGACCCTGGGCGTCGGGATCTGGACCAAAACGCTGACACTGTCGCTGTTTCCCACCGTGCTCGTGTCCTTCCTCTGGCTGGCCCGGACGGGGCGTGTCTCTGGGGCCGTCGCTGCGCAGGTGGCAGGGCTGGTAGTCGGCTTGGGCCTGCTGGTCGGGGCACCCTGGCTGGCCCGTAACACCCTGCTTTATGGCGATCCGCTCGCCCAAAACCTTCTGCTCAACAAACTCAACAACGGCGAAAGCAACGTCACCCTGGACGTCATGGCCTATATCTTCGGCGGCATTGGCCCCTACTTCGCGAAAGTCGCGCAGTGGGGCTTCGCGTCCTTCTGGGGCGGGTTCGACTCAATGCGCCTCTTCTGGGACATGGACCCGCACAAGCCTAGGCCGAACTTCCTGCACGGGCCGACACCCACCTATCTGGCCCTGCTGGCGGTCAGCGCCGTTTCGACCCTTGGACTTATCTTGCCCCGGCCCGGCTCAGACGCCGCCCGTCAGCCCGCCCTTCTGGCTCTGGCCGCCCAAGTCGTCTTCACGGGCATTCTGTTCCTGAACTACAATCTGCACTTCTTCCAGGCCCAAGGCCGTTACGTATATCCCGCGCTCCTGCCGCTGGCGTTCTTCTTCGTCTGGGGCTGGCGTCGCTTGCTGCCGCTTCGCGCGTTCCCCGTCTTCGTCTGCTTGATGGTGGTCGGCCTGCTCGGCTTGAACCTCTACACGATTTTTGGGCTACTCGGGCCGCGCTTCTCGTAGGGTATACTCCCGTGACATATGGCCCATTCGTCTAGCCCGGCCCAGGACGCCGCGCTTCTCGGCGCGGAGACCGGTGGTTCAAATCCCCGATGGGCTAGTTTCTCGTGCAGGAGCAGGACAATGAGGAGTAAACACCCCGTATCCTTCAGTGAAGTTCTCCCAAGGCTTGCCTTGTGGCGTACGGAGGCCGTGGAGCAATTACGCAATCCCGAAACCCAGGTCGCCGCTCTAGCGCTGAAACGTCAGATTGATTCGGCCATAGCCTGTCTGGAAATGTGCGAACGCTTTGGGATTCGACCGTCGGCCTCTGTGACTGTGCTGCCTGATTTACAGTCTATGACTCCCTCATGCTCCTACCGGATCGTGGAGGACGGCGAGTCAGACGACAAACAGCATTGGACGGAGTTGGGCCTGTGGGGAAGGCGGCTGAGTCTGGTCCCCGGCGATGTCATCATTGAGCAACAGCAGTAGCTCGCCTTTCTTATTCACGGCTATTGCGTCCGGTTGACGAACGTCCTGTAATCGGTTATAATAAAGTGAGGCGTCTTTCATAGACGCCGACGTCAGGGCACCCCATACCGATGCGCCGAACCAAAATCGTCTGTACCATCGGACCTGCCACGCGCAGCCCGGAAACGCTGCGGCAGCTCATCGAGTCGGGCATGAACGTCGCCCGGCTCAATTTCTCCCACGGCAAGCACGAACAGCACGCCGAAGTCATCACCCATGTACGGCGGCTCTCGCAGGAGATGGGCGTTCCCGTCGCCCTGCTGCAAGACCTGTCTGGTCCCAAAGTGCGCGTCGGCGATATCGCCGGGGACGGCGTTCTGCTTAAGCCGGGGGCGGAGATCACGCTGACCCTGGCTGAAGCGCCCGGCGACGAACACCGGATCAACCTGCCCGTGCCGGAGATCTTCGAGGCGGTCCGGGCAGGCACCCATCTGATGCTCGACGACGGGCTGATCGAGCTGCGGATCAAATCCAAGCGCGAAGACGCCCTCGTCTGCGAGGTCGTCGTCGGCGGGCTGCTGACGTCCCATAAGGGCGTCAACGTGCCCGGCATCTCGCTCCCCATCGCCGCCGTGACGGACAAAGACCTGGAAGATCTGCGCTTCGGCATCGCCCAGAAGGTAGACTACGTCGCCGCGTCATTCGTCCGCTCGGCCAGCGACGTCGCCGTTCTGCGCGGCGTCTGCGAGGCCGCCCGCGCCAAAATCCCCATTATCGCCAAGATCGAGAAGCATGAGGCGATCTACAACATAGACTCCATCATGGAAGCCGTCGATGGCATCATGGTGGCGCGGGGCGATCTGGGCGTCGAAATGCCGATTGACGAGGTGCCCATCATCCAGAAGATGCTGATCCACAAGGCGAACCGGGCGGGAAAGCCGGTCATCACGGCCACGCAGATGCTGGACTCGATGATCCGTAACCCGCGCCCGACGCGGGCCGAGGTGACGGACGTCGCGAACGCCATCTTTGACGGCACGGACGCCGTCATGCTGTCCGGCGAGACAGCCGTGGGGGCGTACCCGTTCGAGGCCGTCCGCATGATGGCGAAGGTGGCCGTTCACACCGAGTCGTCCCTGGACTACGGCAAAATACTGGACGAGAAGATGCGCTTCGACACGGGCCAGTCCATCACGGGCGCGATCGGGCAGGCCACCTGCGACATCGCGCACGACCTGGACTGCCGGGCGATTCTGGCCGCCTCGGCGACTGGGCGGACTGCCCGCGTCATTTCGCGCTACCGGCCCCGTGCGCCCATCTTGTGTGCAACAAATCGGCTTGAGACCTACCATCGTATGGCCCTAATCTGGGGTGTCCAGCCTATGATGGTTGAGATCGCGGGCGACTCGGACAGTCTGATGCAGGCCACCATTGACGCGGCCGAGAAGTCGGGTCTGGTGAAAGAGGACGACGTCGTTGTCCTAACGGGCGGCGTTCCTGTGGGCCGTCCCGGCAGCACGAACTTTCTCAAGATCCACCGTATCGGCCAGCCCCTGCGCCCTGAGTGAAGAGATAGGATAGACACACGTGGCAGACGATGAGCGCCGGATGACAGAGAGCCGGAACACTCGAAACAACCGCGACTTGGACGACTTCGCCGCCGCACGCCGGGCGCGGCGGAAGGGCAGCCGGTGGAAGCGCCCGCGCCGCATCCTGGGGATGTGGGCACGGGTCGCCCTACTGGTGGGTGTCGTCGTCGTCACGGTTTTCGTCGCCATTGGCCTGGTCGCCAAGGCGGCCCGGCCTTACAACGAGGCGGGCGTTCAGAACAAGCAACTCGCCGACACACGTCTCGAAACAGACGTGCTGGACCGTGAGAATGCCGAACTAACCCGCCGAATCGCGTATCTGAGAACGCCGGAAGGGGTTGCTTCGGAAGCTCGCAAAATGGGCTACCTGCGCCCCGGCGAGATTCCCCTCGTAGTGGAAGGGCAGGCGGGGCAGCCGAAGCCGGGAGCGGCCTTCGCCTCCCCGCTGGACGCGCCCGTGCCGGCCCCCCCCGGCAGTACAGCCCGCCGCTTCTGGCGCCACCTGACGGGTCACTAGTCTCGGGCCTGCTCTGAGGCGTGAAAGCGGGCCGGCCCGCCCACCCCCGACAGGCCCTGTGAAAGAATTGAGAGCATGGCAAAAGAAATCATCGTCAACGTGGACCACCGCGAGACACGCATCGCCGTCCTGTTAGACAAGCAACTGACCGAACTGCATGTCGAGCGCGAACAGCGCGTCGTCGGCAATCTGTATAAAGCCAAAGTGGATAACGTCCTGCCCGGCATGGACGCCGCGTTCGTCGAGATCGGCCTGGACCGCAACGCGTTCCTCTACGTCGCCGACATCCTGCCCGAAGACGACGAAGATGGCGGGCCGCGCCGGAACCGGCGCGACCTGCACATCACGGACTTGGTGCGCCGGGGCGACCAATTGCTTGTCCAAGTCGTCAAAGGCCCGCGCAGCACCAAAGGCTCGCGCGTGTCGTCCCGCGTGTCCCTACCGGGCCGATTTTTGGTGTTGATGCCCGACGCGAACAATTTAGGTGTCTCGCGCAAGATCGAAGAGGGCAAGGAGCGGGACCGGCTCAAGAAGATCGTCCAGAAGTTCCGCGAACAGGGCTTTGGCGTTATCGTCCGCACCGAGTCGGAGAGCCGTTCGGCCGCTGAACTGCGCCTGGACTACTTGATGCTGGTCGAAACCTGGAAGGGCATTCAGGCCAAAGCGAAAGTGACGCCGGCCCCGGCACTAATCCATCAGGATATGGGGCTGGTCCTGAAAATTCTGCGCGATGCCTTTGGGTCAGACGTCAGCCGTTTGGTGATTGACTCGCCTACGGACTTTGCACAAGCGCACGAGATCATTTCCCGTCTTTCCCCCGACTTGCAGGACCGGATCGAGCTGTACGACGGCGACAAGCCCATCTTCGAGCATTTCAAGATCGAGGCGGACGTCGCCCGCCTGCTTCAGCGCAAGGTCCCGCTGCCGTCGGGCGGGTCCCTGATCATTGATCAGACTGAGGCTCTGGTCTCGATTGACGTCAACTCGGGCAAGTTCACCGGCACCGTCGGCCTCTCCGATACCATCCTGAAGACCAATTTGGAAGCCACTGAGGAGATCGCCCGGCAGCTGCGCCTGCGCGACCTGGGCGGTATGATCGTCCTGGACTTCATTGACATGGACAGCGCGCGGGACAAGAAGGCCGTCATGGACGCCTTCGTCAAGGCGCTCAAAGACGACCGTTCGCGCACCAAGATCTCCAGCATCTCCGCGCTGGGCCTGATTGAGATGACCCGCAAGCGTACGGGCGAGACGGTTGACACGGCGATGACCGAGGTCTGCCCCTACTGCCACGGGCTGGGCCGCATCGACTCGGCCGAGACCGTCTCGCTTGCCGTGGAGCGCGAGCTTCGCAAGCTGGCCGCGACAACGAGCCATGAGGCGTTCGTCGTTAGTGCCCACCCTGACGTCTGCGCCCACCTGATCGGCGCACAGGGCGAGGACATCGAGGAGTTGGAGCGTGATCTGCGCCGTACGATCTACGTGCGGGCGGTCCCATCCTGGCACCACATCGAGAAGTACGACATTGACCAGGGCGGCCTCCAGAAGTTTGAGCAGCCCCTGACGCCCCCGCGCCGGGGTCAGATCGTCGAGTGCCAGGTGGGCCGGGACGACCCGCACAGCGACCGCGCCCCTTGGGCCACGGGCCACCTGCTGCCGCAGCGATCCTTCCAGGTGGAGCTTGCGAACGGTGCCCGCTACCAGGGCCAGAGCGTGCGCGTCAAGCTCACCGACGTCCGCCGTTCCGTCGCCATCGGCGAGGTGCAACCGAGCGGTAAGGAGAAGGGTGGAGGCGGCGACCGGCAGGGGCAGTCTGAGAACGGACGCGGGCGTGAGCGGGCGGTGGCGTAGCGGCGGACGGATGACGAGGATGATGACGAGCATAACGAGCGGTTGAAAACCGCTCGTTATGTGTCTGTCGGTGTACAGGAGGATACGGATGACTAGGACTCTCTTTCGCCTGTCACTGGCTCTCACAATCGTCTTTTCTGCGCTGGCCGGTGTGTCGGCGGCCCCGGCCCCGCAGGAGGTCGTCTTTCCCAAGCCCGGCGCGAACGTCCTCCAACCACTGAGCAAAGTCCCCAAGTGGCGGCTGCAAGCCCTGGGCACGGCCAAAGCCGCTCTGACACGAAGCGGCGAAACGGCCACCATCAAGATAAGCGCCTCAGACGGCACGGACTTCCACGTCCAGTTAGCCTATCTGGGGTCGGTCCTTCAGGAAGGCAAGACCTACGTTCTGGGCTTCAAAGCCAAGGCCAATCCACCCCGCAAGATGGCGGTGGATGGGATCGCAAACCAGGGCGACTACCATAACATCGGCCTGTTTAATGCCGTGGACGTCGGTGCGGACTTCCAGACCTACACCTACAAGTTCGTCGCCACGGGAGCTGGCAAGATCCCGCTGCTCTGTCCGCAGTTCTTGCTGGGTGAGTCCGCCGGCAGCGTTACGCTGTCCAACGTCTCTCTCGTCCTCGGAACGGCCGCGCCCCCCCCGCCTCCAATGCCTTTCTGGTTCCTGCAACGCTTTGATCCCGCCCAGGCATTGCTCACGACCGATGGCACGGCTCAGGTGATAACGATCAGCAAGACGGATGGTGAGTCGTGGCACGTTCAGCTCGGGCGGCTGAATGCCTCGGTGACGGACGGTGTCCCTCTCGTGGTAAAGTTCCGCGCGAAGGCGGACACGCCCCGCGACATGATGCTCATGGGCGGAATTTCGGATGGCGATTAC
This sequence comes from Armatimonadota bacterium, assembly GCA_043746125.1. Classification (GTDB taxonomy): domain Bacteria; phylum Armatimonadota; class Armatimonadia; order Armatimonadales; family Capsulimonadaceae; genus JANXMY01. The sequence continues at coordinate 12,295 of JAYTRQ010000317.1, forward strand.
CACCCAATCTGCGATCAGCAGTACGTCGCCCTGAACACCTCCTGGCGGGATTATGCATTTCGTATCATCCCCCACGGATCCGCCGGCCATCCGGTGGGTTTTCCACAGTTCCTGCTTGGGAAGCAAATCGGCACGGTCTGGATTGATGCCGTCGCGGTGAAGCCGGAAGCCTCAGACCCCGTCGCCGACCCGGCCGTCTACGCGCCCAAAGCCGGCGAACTGCGGGCCGAGGGCATCATCCAGACGGCCGGCTTCGGCCCGGACGGCTTCACGCTTCTCGTCAGTCGACTGGTCCGGCCCAACGGCCATGCCGTGTCACTTTCCCCCACTCGGCCCAAGCCCGTGAACCTGACCGCTGATACCGCGTTCCGCTCGCTCTCGGATGGCTCCCAGCTTTATCTGGCGACGCTCAAGCCCGGCGACGCGGTCTCCATCATCGGCCCCGATCTGGGGGTCGGCAAGTCCCTCCCGGCCCGCCTGATGCTACGCTAAAAGGTCAAAAGGACAGCTTATGGTCACCCCAGTTTGGCTCTTGTTCGTCTTATTCGGCGTGCTGTCCACGTTCAGCAGCGTTTCCGCAGCCCCGCAGGAGGTCGTCTTTCCCAAGCCGGGCGCAAACGTCCTCCAACCGTTGAGTAAAGCTCCCAAGTGGCGGCTGCAAACCCTGGGCGCGGCCAAAGCCGCTCTGACGCGTAGCGGCGACACGGCCACGATCACGACGACGGCCTCGGACGGCACGGACTTCCACGTCCAGTTGGCCTACTTAGGATCGGTCCTTCAAGAAGGCAAGACCTACGTCCTGAGCTTCAAGGCTAAGGCCAATCCACCCCGCAAGATGGCGGTGGATGGAATCGCCAACCAAGGCGACTACCACAACATCGGCCTGTTTAATGCCGTGGACGTCGGTGCGGACTTCCAGATCTACACCTACAAGTTCGTCGCCACGGGGGCCGGCAAGATCCCGCTGCTCTGTCCGCAGTTCCTCCTGGGCGCGTCCGCCGGCAGCGTCACGCTGTCTGACGTCTCCCTCGCCGCCGCTGACCCAGGCGCTATCGCCGACTCCGGCTCCTGGTTTCTGGTCAACACCGACCCAGGCCAAGCGACCCTTGCGAATAACGAGACGGGCAAGACGGTGACCATCACTCAGGCGGGGACAGAGGACTGGCACGTCCAGCTGAACCGCTCGGTAGACGGCCTGAAGGATGACAAGTCCTACGTCGTCCACTTCCGGGCGAAGGCGGACCCTCCGCGCGACATGGTCGTGACCGGTCAGATCAATAGTGGGGACTACCACAGCATTACGGGATACCTGATCGTCCCACTGACCAGGGACTGGAAGCCGTTCGACTACACCCTCGTGCCGCGCAACACGGCCGGGAAGGGTTCATATTTCCCTCAATTCCTGCTCGGCAGAAAGGCGGGCACGGTCTGGCTAGACACCGTCACGGTGAAGCCGGAAGCCCCGGACCCCGTCGCCGACCCGGCCGTCTACGCGCCCAAAGCCGGCGAACTGCGGGCCGAGGGCATCATCCAGACGGCCGGCTTCGGCCCGGACGGCTTCACACTCCTTGTCAGTCGACTGGTCCGGCCCAACGGCCGTGCCGTATCCCTTTCCCCCGCTCGGCCCAAGCCCGTGAACCTAACCGCTGATACCGCGTTCCGCTCGCTCTCGGACGGTTCCCAGCTTTATCTGGCGACGCTCAAGCCCGGCGACGTGGTCTCCATCATCGGCCCCGATCTGGGGGTCGGCAAGTCCCTCCCTGCCCGTCTGATGCTGCGCTGAGTGGGTGTTCGACGGAGGCCCGCCACATGGCGGGCCTCCCGAGTTTCAAAGGAAAGAAACAAGGATGACCGTTGAAATCACGCGACGCGACTTTCTCAAGACCGCTGCGGTGACGGCGGCCGTGGCCGTCGCGGGGCCGGGCGAGTTAATCCGTCCTGGCACACTGCGGGCGGCGGGGCTACCGGCGCAGCAGGCGGATGGCGGCTTCCTATACCATCCTCCGATGTCGTCCGGCATCCCCCTGGGCGGCATGGGGGCGGGGACCTTCGAGATCCGCGCGGACGGGCGGCTGCACGAGTGGCAGGTGTTCAACAACTGGGCGTCTACGCTCACCCTGCCGGATACGTTCTTTGGCATTCACACGTCCGGCGGTGGTCACGCCCCGGTCGCGCGGCGTTTGGAGACGGTAACGGACAGCTTCCTGCCGGGCACGCCCGTCGAGCAGATCACTTATGAGGGCAAGTTCCCCTTTGCGCGGCTGGCCTACGACGACCCGGACCTGCCTGTAAAGACGGCCCTGACGGCGTGGTCGCCGTTTATTCCACACGACCCGCGCAGTTCTGGCCTCCCCATCGCGCTGTTCACCTTCCAGGTGACCAACCGGACGACGCAGCGGGTGCAGGCGACTCTGCTGGCGAGTGTCCGCAACCACATCGGGCTGAAGGCCGGGTCCGGGCATAACGTGGTGGAACGGTCGGCAGGGATGACGGCGATTCAGATGCACCCCAACGACCACTCCGCGACAGCGTCTATCAGCGGCCCCGTGCGGGTGCTGGTGCTAATGGAGGGTGGGGGTGACACGAACGCACTGCGCGACCCGCTGGCCGGCGTGCCCGGCTTGACTTTTGACTTCGCCGACAGTGGCGGGACTATAAAGCTACCTGTGCAAACCGCCGAGCAGTTGAAGAGCCGCTACGAGGCCGTCTGGATCGGCGAGATCGGCCACGCGCGGGAGGCACTCGGGGACGCCAACATGACACTGCTCCGGGACGCCGTCCGGCTGGGCGTCGGCCTACTAGTCGTCGGCGGCTGGGATGCCTTTTATGGCAACGGGAGCGACCGGTGGGCGCACCTGAACGGCACCCCGATTGAGGAAGCTCTCCCGGTAACGTTCGCCGATCACGTGGATACGGGCGGCCGGACCACTCACGTCCATCTCGTCACGCCTTCACCGTTCCCCATCGCACAGACGTTGGATCTCCAGTTCAACGGCTACAGCCAAGTGGCCTCGGTCAAGCCTGCCGCACAGATCCTGCTGAAGTCGGACGATGGGACGCCCCTACTGATCGCGGGCGCCTTTGGACAGGGCCGCACGGCGGTCTGGGCGCCGGGGGCGATCGGGGGGTGGCTGGCGGGTGACTGGGACCGGGCCTCGTTCTTCCACAGCGTCACGGCCTGGCTGGGCGGCGCGGCCTACACCCCAGGGCTGGGCGTTGACCCACTGGACAGCGCCTTTGGCACCATGACCCTGGCGGCCCTGTCGCCGGACGCCGGGGCGGCGGCCGAATGGAAAGACGCCGCCCATCTGTGGCACGAGTTTTCCACGCATGGAACCGTCTCCGGCCAGGTCGTCGCACCCGAAGGAAGCCGAAATGGGGCACTCACACAGACTGCTGCGCTCGGACCGCACGAGACCAAGTCGGTGACGTTCGTGCTGGCCTGGCACTTCCCTAACCACTACGACAATACGCCAAAGCGCAACTGGCTCGGTCACCAATACGCTCATTGGTTTCAAGATTCCGATATCCTCGTCCACGACGCGGCTGCAAATCACGCCCAATGGTATGCCGCGTCTAAAGCATTCCAAGACTCCCTCTATGCCTCGACTCTGCCTCCCAAAGTCGCCGACGCCATCAACGCCCAACTCACGACCTTCACTAAGGAGACCTGGTGGACGGAAGACGGGACGTGGGCGGTCTGGGAGGGAATGGGCT
>JAYTRQ010000318.1:0-1649 GCA_043746125.1 Armatimonadota bacterium
GCGGGGGCGCGGCTGATGATCTCCGGGTCCCGCACCGTCTACCAGTTGGGTGGGGAAAACTACGTCCGGATTTCCCCTCTGTGCGCCCGTCTTGGCCCATTGGGCACGGAGCCGCCCACCTGATGAATTTTCTCATCGCCGACACCTACTACCCGGCGTTCCTGCGCGACTTCTACGCGGCCCGCCCTGAACTGTCGGGGCAGCCCTACGCGTCCCAGTGGCGGACGCTCATGGACGAGTGCTTCGGCACGGCGGACTTCTACTCGACGCATCTGCGAGAGTTAGGACATGAGGCGGAAGAGGTCGTCCCCAACTGCGAGCCGATGCAGCGAGCGTGGGTTGCGGAGAACGGCGTCACGCTGGACGAGTCGCTGCGCTACTCGTGGAGGTTGCGGCGCAAGGTCCTCCCCTGGGTGAGCCGTGCGCCCCGCGATGACTGGTCCTTCACGGTCCTGGAAGCGCAGATCAGGGCGCATCGGCCGGACGTGCTGTACGTCCAGGACATGCATGCCCTCCCGCCGTTCTTTCTGCAAGCCGTCCGGCCTTACGTCAAGCGCATCGTCGGCCAGATCGCCTCGCCGCCCCATCCCGACGCGGACTTCCGGGACTATGACCTGATCCTGACGTCGTTCCCGCACTTCGTGGACCGCTTCCGGCGGGAAGGCCTGAAGAGCGAATATTTCCGAATCGGCTTCGAGCCGAAGGTCTTAGAGCGTCTGACCCGAACGCCTCCCACCTCTGTTGCCTTCATCGGTGGCCTTTCGCCCGCGCACACACGGCGCGTTCAGTTCCTGGAGGCCATCGCGCGGGCACACCCGCTGGACTTCTGGGGCTACGGCACAGACTGCCTGGCCGTCGGCTCCCCCCTGCGGGCGCATCTGCACGGCGACGCCTGGGGCCTCGCGATGTACCAGGCTTTGCACAACGCGAAGATCAGCCTGAACCTGCACATTGACGCCTCGGAGAACAACGCCAACAACATGCGCCTGTACGAGTCTACCGGCGTCGGCACACTGCTGCTGACGGACGCCAAAGACAACCTGCACACGCTTTTCGAGCCGGGCCGCGAAGTTGCCGTCTATCACTCCACGGAAGAGTGCATCGAGTTGATCGGGTACTATCTGAGCCATGAAAGTGAGCGGCACTCCGTCGCTGCCGCCGGACAGGCCCGGACGCTCCGGGAACACACCTACACCCACCGGATGCGGGAACTGCTCGCTATTCTTTCGGACCGATTGGGGGTGACATGAGCGATTTTCAGGGCAAACGCGTCCTCATCACCGGCGGCCTAGGCTTTCTGGGTTCTAATCTGGCCCATCGCCTGGCCGGCCTGGGCGCGAACGTTCTGCTGGTAGACAGCCTCGTCCCCGAATACGGCGGCAACCTGTTCAACGTCGAGGGCATCACGGACAAAGTGAGGGTCAACGTCGCGGACGTCCGGGACGAACACGCCATGCGCTATCTGGTGCAGGGCCAGGATTATCTGTTCAACCTGGCCGGGCAGACTAGCCACCTGGACTCGATGACCGACCCGTACACGGACTTGGAGATCAACTGCCGCGCCCAGCTCTCTATCCTGGAGGCCTGCCGCAAGCACGCGCCGGATCTCAAGATCGTCTTCGCCAGTACGCGCCAGATCTACGGCCGGC
>JAYTRQ010000319.1:0-5408 GCA_043746125.1 Armatimonadota bacterium
GCAGCAGGGCCTGAACGGCCGGATACGGACCAGACAACTGGGCGCTGAACCGGAGTTCGTCCATCCCCTCAAACTCCTGCCCCCGCTCGGGCCGGAAGGCCGTCAGCTTCAGTTTGCGGTACGTGGCCTGGACGGTCAACTGGTTCAGAATGGTCGCAGTGACCGATTCGGGATCGCTGTGCCACAGGCGCGGCCGGACCGCCGCCTGCGCCCGGCGTTCCTGGGCTTTCGTGTCGGCGACATCGTCGGCCAGCCGCCGTCGGGTACTGGCCCAGGACTTCGCGCCTCGTGCCATACCAGGCTTGGGAACCAGCAGCATAAAGGCCAGCGTGCCGGCCAGCAGGAGCAGGGACAGCAGGATCAAAGCGCTGGGCAGGACGTCTTCGGGCTTCTTGAAGCTGATCATCCGCCCGCCCCCACACTGTCAGATCCCGCAGAAGCCCCGCCGTCGGCGGACTGAGGCGCTTTGGTCTTGTCCGGCGCGGACAGCGACAGACTGCCCACGGCCACGGCGCTGATCTCGAACTCCGTCACCCGCGCCTTGCCGACCGTGATGCCGTTGGCGAAGACCAGGCGGACGTCCCGGAAGCGTGGGCTGCGGCCCAGCATGTGGACGAGCTGCGGCACGGCCGACGACGACCGCGCGGCCCCGCGTATCTCAATGGGTTTGCCGCGCTCCAGGCCCAGCCCAGTCAGCCAGGCCCCGCGCGGCAGGCTGTCGGCGACCACGGCGGCGACGTCGCTGAGGGGCTGGGCGGGGCTGAACGCCCGAGACAGGACGTCTTGCACGTCGGTCACCTTCTGCGCCTTGTCTGCCGCGGCGTCTTTGATGGACTGGAGCCGGGTCATCTGCCGCGCCACCGCCCCATCCCGCTTCTTCTGCGCCGCCGACGCCTGCTCCCGGTCCGCCCAGACGAGGGTCGCCAGCAGCAGGGCTGAGACGAGGAGCAGGGCAGCCAGGCGCGTCCGGTCGCCGGCCCGCTTCCGCAGGGTCCCCGCCCAGTCTTCCAGCAGGCGGAACGAGAACAAGGGCGCGGCCTGGTGCAGCAGGCTCAGGGCCGTGCCGAAGCTGGGCAGGGCGCCGGGGAAGGCGACGCCGCCCGCCGTAACAACCGGAAGCGCCCCCGCCTGTGCCGCCGCCAGGGTCCGCCGCGCTTCCGCCGCCACATCACTGCCCACAGGAACCAGACGGCTGGACTGCAAGGCCCCGGCCCGTACGACATCCAGCGCCAGGCCCGCAGGCCCGTTTTCCAGAACGAGGGCGTCGGCCTGGCCCGAACTGCCCGCCACGGCCGGAGCGCCCAGGGCCACGGGCAGGATGCGCGAGGCGGTCAGACCAGCCGCCCCGAGGTCGGCCAGCAGCCGCTTGAGATCGTCGCTCCGCACAGCGGCGACGACCGTGAGGCACCCCTCCACGTTGACGTCTGTCGTTTGCAGAAAGTCAAAGGCCATCTGGTCGGGCGGCAGGGGGAACCACTGGCCCAGTTGAACCCCGACGATGCGCCGCACGTCCTCGTAGGCCGCTTTGGGCAGGCGCACGGCCTTGAGGAAGACCGCCCGCCGCCCGATCCCGACAAGAACTTGGTTCCGCCCTTGCAGGATCGGTCCCAGGGCGGAGATCGTGGCCGCGTCGGAGGACGCGCCGCTTGTGACGTCCAGGGCACATACCGATGTAGGTGTCCATTCCAGGTGCAGGGTCGGCGAGGTGTTCCGGGTCGGTCTCACAGGCACTCTCAAAGGGCGTCTCCCGCATCTCCAGTCGAAGTTGTCTCCGCCGCCCACCCCCACCAGGTGGGAATGCCCGTTGTGTTCAGCCGGGTGCGCGTGATGACCTGGGCGCGGCCGTCCCGCAGACCAACTATGGCCTCTAGGGGCACGGAGAGGCCGCCGCTCGTGCCATAGGCGCGGACGATCCAGGTGTCGCCACCGACCGTGAAGGCGTCGGCGACCTGGGCCAGCTTCGCCTGATCCATGCCGCGCAGTTCGGCGAGTTCGCTCAGGCGATGGAAGCCTTGCGCGTCTTTGGCCTGCCGGGCCGCGATGGCGTCCGCGAGCACGGGTGTGATGTTAGGCAGCGTTTTCAGGACGCCCAGAGGCGCGGTGTTCAAGTTGGTCTTTCCTTCCAGCCGCTTGTCTTCGGTGAAGCCGGCCGTGTCCAGCAACAGCGCGGCCGTCGGGGCATCCACGCCCGGCGCGGCCAACAGGGCGCTGAACCCCGTGTAGGGTGCCTGAGACGCGATCTGCATGGCAAGATCCTGCCTAATTCCCGCCGTCATCAAGACATTCGGGGCGATGCCTGGCTGGGCCAGGTTAATCCGGGGCTGGCCGCCCGCCCCGACGTTAGGCGTACCGCCGTCCGCCGTCACCATCGCCGCCAGTGGCAGCGTCTGACCCTGCTGGTCCGTCAGCGTCTCACCCGACCCTGGCGGGGCTTGATAGAGCGTCTGCACGGTCCAGCCCTTGACTAAAAGCAGTTCATCCATTGTCGCGAGCGGCGCGAGCGCGGCGTTGTAGGGCGTCGGCAGCGAGTGGTAGTAGGCGTCTTTGGCCCCGCCCGGCCTCGCCCCGGCCTTCGACTCACGCCAGTCCAGCAGGGCTTCCACCTGGTTGCGCGTCAGCGTCAGCTTGGTGAGCTGATCGGAGGGAGCATGATTGACATTAACCAGCGCCCCGGCGTCTATGAGCTGCACGCGGAACGTGGCGTCGCCCAGAGTGAACTGCTCGTTCCCACCGTCGCCCAATTTGGCCCAGTCGTCTTGAAGCGTCACGATCTGAGAGTTCGCACCCTGCACGACGGCCAGGGCGCGGGCCAAGGCGGCGTCCCCTGCGGCTTCGGCCCGCCGCTGTCGCAGGCGGTTCTGGACGGCCTGGTTCGCCACGCGCCCGTCGGCGGCCAGCATCGCCAGCAGGGCCAGCAGGCCAGCCAGAACGACGAGGGCCTGGACCAGAATGTAGCCACACTGGCGATGCGACCCCCTCTTTGATGGCACCCATACCAAGATCCTGGCATTGAAATGCCCGTCTCGGAAGCCTCCGGCTGACCGTCCAGGGGACGGAAGAACAGTCAGGCCAGGCTTGTTCCCCATCCCCTGGGTCGGGTGCAGTTGCGCCACGGTCGGCGAAGCCTCCCAGAGGGGCATTTTAATGCCCGGAAGGATATACGCGCAGTTTACCATCACCGCCCGCCCCCTGCGCCCGACCCCGAGACCAGCGGGTTCGCTTCATCCACATCACTGGCCGGGATCGCAACCACGAACGTCCGAGTCTCACCGGGATGCGCCTTCAGCACGTACCGGACCCGGACCGCGCCCGGCAGACGGGGCGGGTCCGACGTCTGCCAGTCGCTGATCCACTGCTGGCCGTCCCAGAACTGGAAGCCGATCCGGGCGATCTGCGGGTCCAAGAGCGACTCAAAGCCGCCCTGCATCGGGTCCGCATCGGCGGGCCGCTGGAGCCGCTCGAACAGGCCGGACCGCCCGCCCGCGTCGCCAACGGGGTCCGTGCCCAGGGAGACCTCCGCCAGCCCGCCGACCGGCCCGCGCGACTGCTGCTGCGCTTCGAAGTCGTCCGTGCTGGTCAGAACCGGCAGGGGCACGGCGGGGGCCGTCGTGGTGAATGTCAGCCGGTCACAGCCCAGGTCGCTCGCCCCGCTCGCCGTGGCGGCCAGAAAGTACGTCGTCTGCTCCAGCGGCACCGGCGACCCAGCCGTATCCGGCGCCGCTGGGACGGACACTGCGCCTGGATTTGCGGGTGGGGCGACGAGTTTCGCCCCTTGCAGCAAGCGCGTGATCTCCCGCTCCGTAGCGTCGCTTCGGTCCAGCTCGCCGCGCCTCGCCTCGTGGACCCTCTGAATGGTCAACTCGGCCGAGAACGCATAACCGATGGCCGAGGCCAGGAGGGCGGTGATCGCCAGGACGATCAGCAGCTCAATCAGAGTGAACCCGGCGCGTTCACGTCTCATATGGCGGGCGCTCCCAGCGAACTGGACGAGGGGCGGACAAAGAACAGCGTCGTGAGCGCCTGGGAGGCCCGGCCGCGCGTCGCCGTGACCGTGACCTTGTCCACGTCGGTCGTGGCCATCGCCTCGACGGCTGTGGCCCAGGTGACGTCGGCGTAGCCCCGGTCGGCGAAATCGCCCGACGCCGCCCCTGTGCTCGGGTCACCGAGCAACTTCAGGTCGGCGATCTTCTCAGAGGCCAGCCGCTGCAATAGATCTGCCGTCTGCGCCCTGGCATCGGCGACCTGAAGGGAGCGCAGGCCGCCGAATACGCCCACGAGGGCGACGGAGACCAGCACGATCGTGACCAGGACCTCGACCATCGTAAACCCGCGCTTCATCCGGGGACATTCTTTCTCAAGGTCTCTAAGACCTCTGCCGCAACTGGCCCGCCGGCCAGCGGTCCGGGGCCGCGTCCGGCAGGCCGCGCGGCAGCCACCGGGCGCTGCCGTCGGACGACAACTGGAGCGCCCTCTCCTGAGACCCTTCCGCGAATTCCAGGCCGCCGTTGTCCGCGCTGCCGTCCGGGTAGACCGTCCACTGCCAGGAGCCGGTGTCGGCGTCTCGGCCATCCTGGCGGGCGTCTTCCACCTGCATGATCCCGCCCAGCCCGACCCGCTGGACGGTCTCCACCGCGCCGCTGGGCGGCACCCGCTCCACCACTAGCGCATCGCCGTCCACGCGCAGGCGGACCGGCCTCCTGGAGCGCACCGCCTCGTTCCGCGCCTCACCCGGCAGGCGGGCGACGCGCGCTTCCAGGCTCTTCACCCGCCGCGAGCGCCCCAGGGCGACGACGCGCGGCATGATAGCCGTGGTGATGAGCACGAGGACGAACAGGATGACGACCAGTTCGATGAGCGTGAACGCACGAGCAGTTCTATTGGTCACTGGTAATGTCGGCCGCATCGCCCTCGCCGCCCGGCACCCCGTCCGCTCCGTAGCAAGTCACTAGGAAGTCTTGTCCACTTGGGCCCGGGGACTGATAAACGTAGGGGTTACCCCACGAGTCCATCGGGATGTCCTTGGTCGTGTAAGGGCCTTTCCAGTTGCGGGCGCCGCTCGGCCGGACGCGCAGGGCGTTCAGGCCCTCTTCGGTAGTCGGATACCGGTCGCCATCCAGCCGGTACTGCTGCAAGAGACTGCTGACTGTCGCGATGTCGCTCTTAGCCTTGGCGATCTTGGCATCACTCGTGCGCCCAATGAGGCGCGGGATGATCAGGGCGGCCAGAATCGCCAGGATCAGGATGACGACCAGCATCTCGATCAACGTGAACGCGCGTCGGGACCGGGAGCGGGAAAGAGTTGTCATAGTTATTTCACCAAATTCTGCGCCTGATAGATGGGCAGCAAGACGGACAGGACGACGAAGCCGACAACCGTTCCCATCGAAAGCACGATGACCGGCTCCACC
>JAYTRQ010000320.1:0-5405 GCA_043746125.1 Armatimonadota bacterium
GCACCCAGCGTCCCGCCGAAGACCAGGACGGCGGCCGAGGGGTTGATCATCGCCTTCAACTCGCCGCCCTCCATGACAATGGAGCCAAAGAACGCACCCCAGGCCAGGACGAGACCGATAATCGTTGCTAGATCCATCGTGTTGTTTCTCTTTGTGTTTCAGCCCGGAAGTTCGGCTCAATCGTATTCAGACAAGGCCGCTTCGCCGACCTTCAGTCCCGCCAGCGGCATCCGGGGGAACGCGCCGGCCTCGCGGCGGAACGCGATGACAAGGTCTATCAACTCTTGCGGCGTCTCGCGCACCAAAAGTTTCCGGCCCGTCACGAGAGTGACGTGCGTGTCAGGGAGGGCCTCGACGAACTCGATCAGGTCGGCATTCAGGACGAAGCGGCTCTGGTTAAGACGGGTAACGGCGATCATGGCGGGTGTCTCCGAGGGTGGGGCCGCCCATTCAGGCGTCCCCACCCCCTCTACTGGTTACTAACCCTGCTTCATCTGGATGACGTTGTTGAGCATCTCGTCCACGGTGGTGACGATCTTGGTGTTGGCCTGGAAGCCGCGCTGGGTCACAATCATGTTGGTAAACTCGGAGGATAGATCCACGTTGGACTGTTCCAGATAGCCGGTGCTGATCTTGCCCAGGCTGCCCGACAGGGCTGTGCCGACAGAGGGGAGTCCGGAGTTGATGCTGGCCCGGTAGGTGTCGCCGCCACCCCGCTCCAGACCGGCCGGATTCGGGAAGTCGCTCATGGCGACTTGGCCCAGGACCCTTGTCAGACCGTTATTGAAGATGCCGGAGATGGCCCCCGTCTGGTCAATGGAGAACGACTGCAAGGTGCCCGGCCCGAAGCCGTTCTGGTTCGTCGGTGAGGCGCTGGACGATCCCGAGATCTGTGTCACCTGGCTGAAGTCCGGCTTGATGGCCTGATTCAGCGTCGCGCCGTCGGTCGGGTTCAGCGTGATCGCGCCGGTCGAGCCGACTACCTTGCCCGTGCCTGCCGGGTCGAACGAGATGGTGCCGGAGCCGGCGGCACCTGCGTCCCCCGAGGACGTCCACTTCCAGGTGTGGTTGGCGGCGTCCGTCGTGTCCCGCTGGAACGTCAGCGTCACGTTCTGCTTCTCGCCCAGGCTGTCGTAGACGGCGACCGAGCGGGAGTAAGTGTCGCCACCCACGTCTTCGGCGCTCAGGTTACCACCGAAGGAGACGCCCGACGTCGGCTGCACGGCGGTCAGCCCGCCGACGGGGATGGACAGGTGCGAGGCGGGCGAGATCTGCTGCGTCGGATCGATCTTACCGTTGGCATCCGCCTTCCAGCCCAGCACGTAAGAGCCGTCGGAGCCGTTGACGAGGTTGCCATTGCTGTCCAGGGTGAACGATCCGTCACGGGTGTAGGAAACGCCGGTGGCGTTGCCGAGCATGAAGAACCCATTGCCCTGGATCGCCATGTCGGTCGGCTTGGACGTGCTCTGGAGGCCGCCCTGCGACATCAGCGTGTCAATGGAGCCGACGCGGACGCCCAGGCCGAGCTGCTGCGGGTTGGTGCCGCCGACCGAGTCGGTGGCCGCACCGGCGCCCTGGAGGGTCTGGGAGAGCTGATCCTGGAAGGTGACGCGGCCCGCCTTGTAGGCGGTCGTGTTGACGTTGGCGATGTTGTTGCCGATGACGTCCATGCGCTCCTGGTGCGCTTCAATCGCCGAGATGCCGCTGTACATGGCCTGTAGCATAACAATAATCCTCCGTTTGGTGTGGGGGGCGCAGCTCAGTCATTCGCTGCGCCGCTGGGATGCGGCGTCCTCGGGAGGTCCCGCCGCGTGAAAAGAAGAGAATGGCCATCCGTAGCCCTTAGTCATCCCTGAGTGACCGCCATCCCTGGCTCCATCATCGTCCGTGTGTTGCCATCCATGGCCTATTGCCGTCCTGGCGCGTTCCCCTCCGTGGCACTTCCGTGTCGCGAAAGCGTGTTAGAGAATGATCAATCACAGAATCATCGCACTGTCGATGTTCGTGAAGACGTTCTCTTTCAAAGCGTCCTTAGCGACGGCCGTGATGACCGTACGGTTGGCGACAGAGACGACCAGGGCCGTCTTGTCCAGCAGGAACAGCGAATCTTTGGCTCCCTTGGCCGCCGCCCTCGTCATGGCCTGCCCCACGCGGGCCACCTCGTCGCCGGTCAGGACGATCTGGCGGCTCGCCAACCGGGTCTGCGCGTGGCCTGAGAATCTCACCCCGGCCTGCGCCGCCGAGGCCGCCAGGGACTGCCCTTGCAGCACCTGGTCGAAGCTCGGCCCTCCCGTCACAGCCGGCCTGACAGCCGGGGGCTGGCCCGCCCCGACAAGGGGGGCGCTGCGGATTCGGTTTTCCAGGTCAATCGCCATAATCTGGTTCAGCCTAGTTCTTAACGGCGGAAGCGGCCGGGCCTATGCCGATGCCGGTCACGGTGGAAGCATCTACGGCCTGACCGTTGACTTCCAGGTAGGTCTTGCCACCCTGCAAGGCGACCGAGGTGACCACGCCGGAGACGCCGGCATTGGTGTCGGTGGCCGTGGAGATGGTCTTGCCAATCAGGGCCGCACTCTGGGCGACCTGGCTGAACCCGGACGTAGCGGACAGGGTCTGATTGAGGTTCTGCATCTCCTCCAGCGAGGAGAATTGCGCGAGTTGGGAGAGGGTTTGCTTCTCGTCAGTGGGCGCGGTCGGGTCCTGGTTCTTCAGTTCGTTTACAAGCAGCAGCAGAAACGAGTTCTTGTCTGTGATCGAGCCGCTTGCTTTCAGTGTGCCGTTGGCGCTGACATTTGCTGCGGTGCCGTTCACATTGGTTGGATTGACTGTCATGGTCTGTCTCCTAAGCTCTCATATCCACTTGGCCCGGAACCGTTCGCCGTGGCGTGTCACGCTCGGCGGCCGGTTCCTCGACACTCTCCATCATTTCATACGATGCGGGCTGGAACGGCGCCTGCTGTCCCCCTTCTCGCCCACCCTGCGGGGTGCCCGTGAAGGAGGCGAAAGACGCGCCGCCCGCTTGTGGACTATTCCCGCTCGCCCTTGCGTCCGGCTGGCTTTGTCCACCGCTTCCGCCGTCCCTCAGATGGTGCCCACTGCTGGGCGCCTGCACCGTGACGATCAGCTTGTCCAGGTGAAGCCCCGCCTGGCGGAGCGTGTGGCGCAGATCGCCCGACCCGCTCTCCAGGGCCGCCTTGATCTGGGGCGAAGCGGCGACGACGTGGGCGGTCACTGTCTGGGCCTGAGTGATGCTCCCTGGATCGGCGGGCACGATGCGGACCGAGATCTGGAGCTGACCCCAGTCTTTGGGATGCAGTTGCAGTGTCATCTGGCTGGGTGTGCCGGGCCGAGCCGGTACAGGCATCGTTCCGACCGCATCTGCCACCTGCCGGATCACCTCGGCCCGGTCGGGGCGGGTGAGCGGCGCAGGGGACGCTGCAAGTGTCTGCGTCACCACGGCCGGTGCCTGGGCCGGGCCGGCCACGGCGGCTTCCTGTAACTCTTGACCACCCTCCCCGACCTTCGTCACCGGCCTCTCGAACGGCCGCGTAGCGCCTTCCGGCTTGAAGAGAGGGAAGGCAGGCCGGCTCGCCGTCGGCGTCTGGGTCCTGGTATTGTTATCGGCAGACGAGGGCAAGCTCTTCAGAGAGATTTTCGTCGCCTGAGTCTGCGGGACGACTTCGGCAGACGGGCTGACGTCCGCCATCCTCTTGTCAGCGGATGGCACGTCCCCTACTGTCGGCTGGCTCTGTCGGATCGGTACAGCGGCCATGACAAAGGCCTGTAGAGTCGCCGTGCCGGCTTGCGTCGGCGCAGGGACACTCAGCGTCAGGCTGGGCCGGGGCGCGTTCAGCCCCTCGGGCATCTTCGCCGCGACGTCAGCCGTCTTCGGAACCGGCAGAAACGCTGGAGGCGCTTTCTCCGCCTTCGGGCTTGGGTCCGGCAGCGGCGAGGGGGCTTCCCCGGTCTTCACGAGAGAAGTCGGTTCCACGGCGGCGACGGCAGCCGCTGGCTTCGGCTGCGCGGCGGCAGTCTGAGGAACAGCGACCGGTAGTGTAAACGTCTTCGGCAAGGCCGGAGGCACGGTCGGCACGGCCGTCACGGGGATAACTACGCCGGGCGCGGCTACGATCTGTACCGCCCCGACTGCCGCCGGCGTTTCGCCGTTGACCACCGCTACAACTGTCGGTACGGCTGCAGGCGTCCCCGGCGGAATCACGACGGGCACGGACTGAGTCTGGATAGGCAGCGTCGGCACGACCGATGGCAGGGCGACTGGCGCGGGCAGCGCCACTGCAAGAGTCAGAGTCCCAGTGACGGCCTGGGACGTGGCGACAGGCTCCGACTGCTTTACCACCTTCGGAGTCGTGGCGGCAAGCCTCGGTGTGAGATCAATGAACAAAACGGGAGGCGCAGGGGAAGCGGCGGGCGGAATCGTCCGCGCTTCGGGGAGAGGCAACTCACCGCCCGGTTTGGTCTCGGAAGCCTTGGCTTTCGGGGGACCGGACACCGGGACAGTGTCCATTGCATTCTGCGTCTCAGCCGTCACACCCGCAATCGGCGGGGGGGGCAGCTTTATTAAGCCTAGTTTTTCTGTCTTCGTCGGAGCCGCTTTGATCGGCAGTGTGAACCTAGGGAGCGAAGCGGGAGTGGTCTGTCGGCTCAGCAGTCTGGGGATCACACTGGCTTTCGGCTGCGGCCCGCCGCTCTGCGCCAGTAGGGAAGCGAACAGAGCCGACAGCCCCACATCGCCGGGTGGACCCGTTGCGGCCGGTCCGGTCTGGGGCGGCGGGGCGGAAGCCCCGGCGGCCAGGCCCGGCAGGATGTCAGGGGACATCGAGGCCTCCTTTGTCAAGTTGTTAGCCAGAGTATCGGCAGGGGGGCGGAAAAACTTGAGGGCATTCTTGACATTCGCGCGGCGGGGGAGTATAATACGGACATAGGCGGGGTTAGTTTAGTGGTAAAACCCCAGTTTTCCAAACTGATGTTAGGAGTTCGATTCTCCTACCCCGCTTCCCCTCTTCCTCTCCGGCTATACCGAAAGGCCCTCGTAGCTCAGTGGACTAGAGCATCCGCCTTCTAAGCGGAGGGCCGTAGGTTCGAATCCTACCGGGGGTGTTCTAAACGCCTGAAAACGCATCACGGGCTGCCTCTGAATAGAGGCAGCCCGTGATGCGTTTCGGCTCGAAAAAAGTGGGAACTACTCTCTGCGATTTGTGGTATAATAAAGCATCTCAATCAAGAAGGAGGGTTTTTAATTGGATCATAGTTTACAGGGCGGTGGCGAGGGTTAGTCCTTTTAACCTTCGGGGCGGCTCAAACCTACGGGTGATCACCATCCGCGGGTCATGAATGGCTACCTTTGCCACCAGCCCAACCCGATGAAGTCTAATTTCGGCGTTTCG
>JAYTRQ010000321.1:0-5400 GCA_043746125.1 Armatimonadota bacterium
GGGTGGGTTACACCCGCGCTGTCAGCGTACTGGGCGTGCGGGACGACTCAATCTCCAGCGTCTGCCCGACCTCGTCCGTTGTCGAGATCCGGGACGTCGCCGTCTTGAACAGGTTCCAGGCGAACAAGAACAGGCCGACCACCATCATGGTCGCGCCGCCCGCGCGGACGTGCCAGAAGGGCTTCATGTCGTTGACCGTGTTGATGAACGGGATATTCGGGTTGTTCCACTCCATGCCCTGGTTGAAGCCGCCGATCCATAGGGCCGTGGAGAACAGGATGAAGCCCAGGAACGACAGCCAGAAGTGCCAGTCGGCCATGCCTTCGGAGTACAAGGGCCGCTTGTACATGCGCGGCACGGCGTAGTAGCAGCCCGCGAACAGGTAAAACGTGACGAACCCGAACAGCGCCATGTGCGAATGGCCGATGACCCAGTCGGTGAAATGGGTGACTGCGTTCAAGGCGCGAAGGGCCTGGAACGAACCCTGCGTGGATACCAGGAGGTAGAACACGGTGCCGGCCACGATGAACTTCAGCGGGACGTTGGTCCGAAGCTGATGCCACTCGCCGCGCACGGTTCCGAAGAAGTTCGTGACGGCCGAGAGCACTGGAATGAACAGCAGAAACGAGAAGATCGTCGCCACCGTCTGGAGCCAGTATGGGATCGGCCCATAGATCATGTGGTGGGCGCCGTTCCAGATGTAGATCGCGCCCAGTGTCCAGAAGCCGATCAGCGACAGCTTGTGGCTGTACAGCGGGGCATTGGCGGCTTTCGGCAGGATGTAGTAGGCGACAGCCAGAGCGCCCGGCGTCGCGATCAGGCCGACGACGCTGTGCCCGTAGAACCAGTTGACGTTGGCATCGTTCAGGCCCATGAAGGCCGTGCCGGGCAGGAGCTGCGAGGGCCAGTTGCCGATCACGTAGACGAACGACGTCCACAGGACGCAGCCCATCGCGTACCACAGGGCAACGTACATCTGCGTGTACTTGCGGCGTAGGAACGTGTTCCAGACGTTAAATGTCAGCATCAGCCAGGCGGTGAGCAGAAACAGGCTGGAGACGATGGGCCATTCCTCGTACTCCTTGCCCTTCGTGCTCCACAGAGGGTTGACGGTGTCCATCGGGTCCAGGACGCCCAGTACCATCAGGGCCACGCCGACGGTCCAAACGGCCGTTGTGGCGATGCCGAGCTTTTCGCTGAACAGCTTGGTGCCGGTCAGGCGCGGGATCATGTAGTAGAACATGGACATGAAGATGGGCAAGGCCCATCCGAAGATCATGCCCTGCACATGGACCGGCCGGATGCGCGGCCAGGACAGCCAGTTGACGCCGATGAACAGGTCGGGGATCAGAAACTTGAGCGAGGCGATCAGGCCGACGACCCCGAAGAAGACCAGGTAGCCGACGCCCGCCCAGAGGGCGTACTTGGCGGCGAGGTCTTCGTGTTCCAGCCGGTCTACCTGCTGGGGCGGCTGCATCCGCATGATTTGTTGAACTGCCATTGTCTTTTCTCTCTAGGAACCTACCCCGTCGCTACGCACCGACCCTCCCGCTCTCCAGTTCTGCAATTGGAAGGTGAGCTGGGAAGGTGGCCGGTCGGTCAGACTGTTCTGACCCGCTTTCCCCGGTTAAAGCCGCCAAACAGTGATCCTACCCCGTGGGCTTCTCAACTCGCCGCACCGCCTGGTATGTTCGCCGGAGGCGCCTGCGGGCTACCCATCGTGTTGGTTGGCGCGTTCGTATCCACGCTGTCCTTCGGGACGGCGGCGGGCTGGCCGGACGGAGATGGTGGGGCCGTGCTGGTGGCCGCCGCCGGGTCGCCATTGACAGTCGGCGTCAGCGGCGCGGGCGAATTGGAGACGCTGCCTGCGCCGTTCGCGTCGCCGCCATGAACCGAGCCGCCGCCGGCCGTGCCGGTCGTGGAGCCGGTGACGGATTTGACGGGATAGGTAGGTGCGGCCGACGAAGTCGCAAGCTGGGCCGTCGTCGTGTCCGTGCCCGGTTTGGGCATGGTCCAGGTCAAGCTCAGGACGTAGGTGATGACTTCCTGGATCTCGCGCTCGGTCAGCGTGTTCTCCCAGCGCGGCATGGCCGTCCCGTGGATGCCGTAGTGGAGGCTCGTGTTGATGCGCTGGTAGTTCAAGGTCTCGCGCATGAACGGGCCGTCATGCAGGTTACGCGGCTTGGGGTTCAGTGCAGAGGCATTCACGCCATTGCCGTCCTGATTGGGGCCGTGGCAGCCGATACAGTAGTTCTGGTAGATGTTGGAGCCATTCGCGACGGCCTGGTCCAGCGTCTCACCTGGTGCGTAGTTGTGAATAATGGGCACGAGCTGCGTCATATCGGCCTGCTGGGCGTTCGCGCCGCCGCTGGCCCGATTGTCCAGGCTCTGCTGGATGGAGGCCAGCTTGGCATCCGACGCGCTGAACGGCTTGAAACCACCGAGAGGCCCGTGCGGACCGAGCGCCCCGCCCAGGAACAGGTAGCCGAGAGCGCCCAAGATGACCACGGTCCAGAAGCCCCACAGGAGCGGGCTGACGGGGGTGTGTTCCAGCTCTTTGACTTCGCCGCCGGAGTAGTAATGGAATCCGGATTGCTGAGGTTCGGCGTCCGGCTCGCGCTCCTCGGTCGGGTTCGGGCCTGTCTGATAGATGTCTGCCATGCGATGATGTCCTTGCTAGTCCGTGCGGTCCTGATGTCGTCCTGTCCCTGTCGCGTCGGATCCTATCCTTGGTCCGGTTCGGATCCTATCCCTGGCCCGTTCACGTTCGTTCCGGGCCTGTCCCTTCCCTCGGAGGGAAGGGCTTCAGAGATTGCCGGAGGCAACAACCACGTCTGGGCGAGCCGCCTCCGCCCTCAGTCCTCATCCGAAGCCCTTCCCTCCGAGGGAAGGGACAGGCCCGGAACGAACGTGAACGGGCCAGGGATAGGATCCGAACCGGACCAAGGATAGGATCCCCTTATTGCGCCTTGTAGTCCTTCGGCATATCCTGGTCCGGCGAGACCGGCCGGGCACCGGTCTTGGCCGGGCGCAGCGACTGGTCGTACAGGGACAGGGCCGCTCGCTGCGAGTCCGAGAACGGGAAGATGGGCATGATGGAGCCAGGTACGAACGCTTGCGGGTTCTTGTAATGCTCTACCATCCACTCCTTCGAGTGCCGAGATCCTTCCCAGGACAGCTCCGGGCCGGCCACGCCGCCCTTGCCGAACTTCGGGTCGCCGGTGACGTGCTTGACATTCGGGTCGCCGATATAGTGGCACGAATAGCAGCCGCTTGTCTTAAACAGCTTCTTGCCGACTTCAACCGTCACGTCCACGTCGGCCGGCTGGGACAGGTTGTAGGCCGCCACGGTCGTAAAGTGCTGGGCCTGGCCGACGCCGTAGTTTTGGCCGGTCTGCGAGGCGACGAACGTGACGAGGGCGTCTACGTCAGTCTGCCGGCTGGCGTCCGAGACATAGCCATGCTGACGCAGGGTCGTTGCAATGTCCTCGTTGTAATCGGTCGCTCCCTCGGTCGCCACCGGCGCGACCTGGGTCTGTTCGGAGCGGGGATCAACGGTCTCAGTCGCGGCGAAGGGGCTGCCCACAACTCCGTTTGATGGGATGTCGCTATTCGTCTTGCGGATGGCGAAGAAGTAGGGCATGACGCACGACGCCACTTTGTAGCGCGGGTCCCAGATCTGGTGCGAGATCGCTGTCGTCCCGCCCGCCACGCGGCCCTCATAAGTCAATTCAGGCCCGACGTTGCCCTTGGAGAATCCTTCAATTTTGTGACACCCATAACAGGCCTGAGCCTTAAAGAGCCGCTCGCCCTTCTGGATGGTCTGCATCTGAGGCTGATCCGCGACGTACTTGACAGTTTCGGCTGTCTGCGGGTGCTTCTCCAAGTAGGCCTGTGTCTGGTCCGGCGTGATGTCCTGCCCGTCCAGAAGCTTTATGATCCGCTCGGCCGGCAGTGGCTGCTGGTAGGAGATCGTGAACGTGTTCGGGTCGTATGCAGCGTGACACTGGGCGCAGGCCGCTTCCATGTACCTGGCCGGCAGCAGAGGCGTCAGCGAATGCTCGGCGTCCCCGTGAGCGGCGTTCTGGATCAGTTCGCGGCCGGTCCCGTAGTGGCAGGTCGTACAACCGAAGGTTGGGAACGGGTGCTGCTTGAGGTTGATCTTCTGGTACTGGTAATCGCCTTTGTCCCCGTCGGTGGCGCTCTCCTCGGTCGTAATGCCGTAGGTGAAAGCCGCGTTGTGGATGACGCCCAGGTCATGAGGCTTGTCCGACTCGACCTGGATGCCGGGGTGCGCCCCCAGCGTCTTGATGGCGTCCAACGTCGCCTTGTGGGCGGGGTCCGTCAGATAAGCCGTCAACTGATCCGTCGTGACCGTCTTGTGGTCCAAAACTTGGATCAGGTTCTCAGCCGTCATCTGCGGGTTAAGCAGACCGACGTGGCAGGACTCGCAGCGGTCTACACGCTGTTGCGTACTGCCGTCGCCCTTGAGAACGGGGAACTGCAAGACTGTCACTTGCTTGACCTCGATCTGCGCGTCCAGGGCGGCCTCTTTGACGGCGGGGTCGGCCGCCAGTGCGGATGCGGCAGTCTTGTACTGGTTCTGCCAGTAGTTAAAGTCAGGGGTGCTGGCGTTCTGGTTGTTCCAAGTGGACCTTATGAGCGTGACGCCCACGAGAATGAGCAGCACGACGCTCCAGAAGGCGAACTTGGAGACCATTGACTTAAAGAAGAACATGAGAGAACGTCACCTAAGTGTTTCTAGCGAGCGAAAGCGGAAGTCCGCCTCTACTGCACTTCCTTCGGCATATCGCCTGGCCAGTACCACGCCCAGTTTGGGCCACGGAAATACGTCCCGATAATGATCAAGACTACGACGGCGACCACATACAGTGTCCAGAGCGTGCAGGCCGTCCGGCGGCTCTTGGCGAACCAGCGCCCGATGCCGCTGTGGTGCCGGTCGACGTAGGGAATGACCATCAGGCCGATGACGACCAGGCCTGGAATGCCTAGGCCGCCCCAGAAGGCGTCGTAGGCGACAAGTTCTTGCAGGCCCAGGAAGTACCAGGGCGCTTTGGCCGGGTTCGGGGGCTTCTGGGGGTTGGCTTCCAGTTCCAGCGGCGGCGGCGCAAACACGGACAGGGCCAAAATGCCGGCGAAACAGGCCGCGAACAGGGCCGCCTCGCGGATGAGCAGGTGCGGCCACGACGACACCATGTCATCGGGACCCCGGTCCACGCGCGTGGAGGAGCCTTTGACCAGCTCCATCAGGCCGTAGGTCTTGTTCGGGTTGCGCGGAAAGATTTCTTCTTCGCGGATTCGTTTCATGGTTTAAGTACTTCTAAGGATTTCCTATCCCGTCTCGCTTGAGGCTCGCCACCCTTCCCTCGGAGGGAAGGG
>JAYTRQ010000322.1:0-5377 GCA_043746125.1 Armatimonadota bacterium
TCCAGCCAAATCCTGTGGGCGGCTCCCGCTTCTATCGCCAGTGACTTGACGCTCGACGGCGGCCCTGGTTCTTGTCCAGCCCCGACAGGGCCACCTTACGGTTGCTCTTGACGGGCATCACGAAGTCCTTCTTTAACTCAGTCTTGATCAGCGCCATGTTCTCCGAGGAGGCGAACCACACGTCGTTGAGGACGTAGCGGAAGACGAGCTGGTTATGGACGCAGGCTCTGAGCATGGCCTGATAGTGCTCGTTCTTGCTGACGGGGTCGCGCCGCTTGGTCTTGCCCGTCTTCTTGTCCTGGTAGGTCTCGGTCTTCTGCACGAGGGCGAAGGCCACGGGCAGGGAGACCTCCTCTGCCCCTGCCTGGCCTTGCCCTCCTGTGGGGCGCAGTAGAGAGCGGTGACGAAGTTGATGCCTTTGACGGTCTGCTCGGTGGCATGGTCGTAGTGCCAGCAGATCAGGTCGTTCTCGTCGGTATAGGGCTTATGGACGATGCTGTCATCCACGACAAGAACGGCGTCCTCGGTCTGAACCTGCCGCACGAGGGGCTTGACGATCTGCCAGAGGTTCTGGCTGGTCATGGCCTCGCCCGCCAGAAAGCGGGTGACCTTATCGTGGCTCAGGCCCGCGCCCAGCAGGCGCGACAGGCCGGTGGCGGTCGTCGGGCCAAACGACGAGATCAGGTAGTCGGCGTAGAGGTCGAGCAGCGGCTTGTCCATAGCCGCATTTTACCAGACGAAAATCAAGGACGCAGAGAGGCTTCAAATTGACCGCGTAACATCAGTTAATCAGTTCGTTTTGACAATTTTCGTGCGATGACTTCCACGCCTGAACACCGCGCGGTCTTGTTCGTCTTTCGCGGTTCCCACGGTTAATCCTGCCTAAATTGTACCTGAAATGCCCCTCGGAATGCGCGTGGCCGAGTACGTGTTAGACGTTATTCACACCCATACGTCCGGCGAAGGAATTGTATTCTTCTTCGCTCATCTCACCTCTCAGCAGGGGCAGATCCCTCTTCCAAGACTGATACTGGGCCTGCATCATCTCCCAGAAAGAACGGTATCTGTCGGCTCCCGGATTCCAGTTGGCAAAGAACCAGGCTTCCCATTCTCCCCCCTCGCCGGTGACTTTGGGGTTAAGCAGGTAGACTCCATCGCCGGTATCGCTTATCTCTAAAACCGCTTGCAGGTATTCCACGCGGAGAGACAGAGCGCAGTCTTGGTCTTCTCCATAAACCAAGTATTCGTCATCTGGGATAGCCCGCAACGCCCCCACCTGGGACGGCCTGACGTAAGCGTCTATCCAATCCTGATTTCTCACTGAAAACCATTCCACCTGATCCGTTGACCAGAGACTGCCGGCACTGGACGTCCAAAATGCCGCCGGCTGCCGCCAGCCGTTAGACACTTTTAGAAAATCGCGATAAGATGGCGGGAACGCCATCCCAAGACGTTCTTCGGCTGCCTTGACTTGTTCCTCGGTCGCCCCTGGGAAGCCCAGCCACCGCGTTTCTACTGCTTCCTGTGGCAAATCTTCCACAGAATCGGCGGCGTCCAACATCTCCTCGCTCCACTGTTTGAGGAACGACAGCCAGTCAAAGGTCTCCATTTTGGCCTCAGCGATTCTATAGCGTGACGTTGCTCCAAACATCGGCGGGCACGAAACGGGAGAGGTGCTTGACGTTGCTGGTCGCTATGACGAACTCTGAAGCGGTCAAACCCAGCGAGAGCGCCTGAGCCGCAACGAGTACGTCCCCATCAAGCGCATGAATGTCGGCGGTGGTGACGCCAGCGTTCCGTGCCTGCGCCCAGAGTGCGGCGGCCTCCAGCATGATGTCTGTTGTGATGGGCAGATACCGGGCCAACTGCTTCAAGCGGTCCAGGCGGGCGATGCTGCCGGGCTTCTTGGCCCGGATCAGCTCGCGGCGGACTTCATAGTCAGTGACTTCAGGCACGTAGACCCGGACGCCCTGAAACAGTAACGTCTCCATCCAGAGGCGGCAGGCGTCCCCTTCGGGCGATTTTCCGGCCTGTTGTGTCACCAGGCTGAGGGGCGATGAGTCGAGGACAACGGCAACTAGTGTCATCGGGCCTCCGGCTCGCGGAGGGATAACCGAGTGGATTGCAGGTTACTCAGGAGGGTGTTCGTCTCATCATCCCGGCGCTGTAGTTCCTGGGGATCGTCGGTGGCGTCTTCTTCTCGCCAGGATTGTAGCAGGGCGATGAGCGCCTGATTTTCTTCGTCTACGGTCGGGACGGTGGGTTCGGATGGCGGCAGGTGTTCCGTCACCAGTTTCTTAACGTACTCCGCTGGGGCGAGGCCGATCTGCCTCGCTACGGTTGAGATTCGCGCTTCTTCAGTTGGGGTTAAGTCCAGGGTAATCATTTCGACTCTCCTTTCGCTCTCACAGCGCATTATAGCATTGACATAGCACTGACGTCATGGCCGTTGATAGAGGTCGTGCCAGTGGCGGGCGATGGCCGTGGCACCCGCCAGGTTCGGCTCGATCTGGCCGACGATCCAGGAGTCGGGTGAGTCCGCGCCGTGGCCGTGGAACAGCGCTTCTAAGTCGGAGAGCAGGAAGCCCCGCCGGCCGGCCAAGTCGCGAATGCCATTGTTGAGGGCGTTGAAGGCCGCCCGCACCTGTTTGGCCGACGCCTGGGCCATGCCGAACAGGTTGAGGAGCGAGTCGTCGCCGTCGGTGGGGTCGTAGACGGTGTTGATGAGGACGGGGCAGCCGAAGGCGGCCAGGCGGTCGGCGATCTGTTCCAGGTTCGCGAGCGGCTGGGCGGAGACCATGCCCCAGCCGGTGGGCGTGTTGAGGGCCTGCCAACTGCCTTGCAGGTAGTCGTTGCCGCCCACTGTCAGCGAGACGACGTCGGGGGGGAGCGTGATCTCGTTCCAGGCGTCCAGGACGCCCGCCGTGGTGCGGCCGTCGCGGGTCAGGTCTTGGAAGCCTTCTGCAGCGAGGAGGCGGGCGAACTGGCTGGCCGCGCCGCCGCTTGGGGTGCCGGTGTAGTCGTCAATGCTGATGGAGTCGCCCAGGGCGAGGTAGTTCATGGGTTGATCCTAAAGTAGAAGGCCCCCGACCGTCGGAGCCGCCAAGCGCAGTTCTTTGTCTAAGGTCGCCAACGGCAGGCCGAGCCGGAGGGCCAGTTCCAGGTAGGCGGCATCGTAAACAGTAAGTTTGTGCCGCCGGGCTAGGAGGAGGATGGTCGCGAGGGCGAGGCCCGGCGCTTGGTCGTCCACGAGTATTGGGAGGAGGTCCAGCAGCGCGATGAAGTCATCCGTGTCGGAGGCGGTCACCCGACCGCGCTTCTCGCCGAACAGCATCACGTTCGCGACCTCTAGGGGCCGGATCGCCGGCGCGACGGCTCCCTCACGGCGTACACGTTCCAAGAGGGCGTCGGTGTGTGCCGTCACCTCGTCCGGGAAGAACCAGGCCATTGTCACAGAGTTGTCAATCACGCAAGCCGGACGGGACGTGCCAGCAGCCTATTCTGTCAATGCTGCCGCCCTTCCTGGATTAACTCGCGGATGTGCGGCTTACCGCCCACCTGCCTTTCCCGGAACTGCTTGATGCGCTCAATGACGTCATCGCCCTGGGAGGCAGCCTCGGCGACGGGCACGACGCTGGCGAAGGGAATGCCTTGTCGGGTGATAGTGACTTGTTCGCCTTCCGCCACACGCTCAAGGAGAGCGGACCATTGCGTGGTAATTTCTTCCGCCGTGATTGTCATGGTTTTTCCTTTAACCTTTCGCGCCAGAGCCGGTCAGGATGTTCAGGGAGGCCCGCAGGGCGGCGCCCATGCTAGTCTTGTCTTCGATCTCTTTGAGTGCCTTGTCGGCGGCCCGGCGGGCGTCGTTGCGGTTGTAGCCGAGGTTGATAAGGCCTTCCACGACGTCGTTGAAGATGTCTTCGGCAGGCGGCTTCTGCGACTTGGCCTGAATCTGGTCTACTTTGCGCTCGAAGGCGAGGGCAGCAAGCTTGTCGCGCAGCTCCAAAATGAGGCGCTGGGCGGTCTTGAGGCCCAGGCCGGGGATGCGGACGAGGGTCTCGGTGTCCTCCCCAGCGACGGTACGGGCCAGCGACTCCGCATCCATCGCGGAGAGCACGGACAGGGCGACTTTGGGGCCGATGCCGGTGACGCTCAGCAGAAGCTCGAAGACTTTCTGGTCGTCGGCGGTGAGGAACCCGAACAGGGAGATCTCCTCAGCCCGCATGTGGAAGTGGATACGCAGGAAGGCGATCTCACCGATCTTGGGCAGGCTCCCATGGATGCTGGCCGGGACGTTCACTTTGTAGCCCACGCCGCCAACGTCCAGGATGACCGACGTGGCTTCGGCGTGGGCAAGTTGTCCGCGCAGGGTGGCGATCATGCGTGGCCTCCGGTCGGCTGGGTGATCTCGTGGCGCAGGGCGGCCGTCAGAGCCGAGGCCGTGGCGTCGTCAATAGTCCGCGCCTCGGCCGGGTCGTAGTGGTCGCTGAAGCGCAAATCCGTCCAGGTCTGCCCGGCAAACTCGCGCGGTCCGGCGTATCGGGGGAACAGGTGGAAATGGACATGCGGGGTCAGGTTCATCAGAAACATATAGTTGAAGTGGTCCGGCGCAAACAGAGCAGCGAGCGCCTGTTTGGCTTCCGCTGCCAGCGCCCAGAGGTCCGCCTGCTCGCCCGGAGTCAGGGCCAGGGCGTCGGTCTCGTGGCGACGAAGGGCCAGGAAGACGCGGCCCAGGGTGGCCTGGTTCTCGTTCAGGACGAGCGTCCAGTGGTCGCTTTCGCGGACGACGCCGCGCGTGGGCGGGCAGAGGGGGCAGTGGGGGGCGGTATCAGGCATGGGGCGATTATACCTGATACCGGAACTCGGCGGGTGAGGGACGTCAGGACTTGTTGACGGTGTCGCTGACGGCGTAGACCATGACGCCAAGGGTGTCCCCGTGCCTCGCGGTCGTATGACAGCCGACACAGGACTCGCGGGTGGCAGAAACTGGTCGTAGGAATAGGGTCCACGTGCCGGATCTCGTCTGTGTGTAGCGGCCCTTCATTGCAGCCGGGAGTAAGCGCAGGGCGGCCGATTCGAGAGCAGGCTGGGTTTCCCGGACGTACGCGGCCGTCAGGCCACTGTGCCTGCTGTTAAAGGTCCCGCCTCGAACGGTGATCGTGCTGAGGTACGGGGAGACTGAAGACGGGCGGGTGAAGGGAAAGGTCGGCATCTCTACCTCAGGTTTGCCCGGCACGTGAGCACAATGCAGGAAAGCCAGGACATAGGGCCGGTTGGCCGCGTCCGCATCCGCCAGCAGGACCACCTCCGTCGGCGTTTCCGCTCGAAAATTGCCCTCGAAGCCAACGCTCTGATGCCCGTTCACGGTGGGCACGAG
>JAYTRQ010000323.1:0-15821 GCA_043746125.1 Armatimonadota bacterium
GGCCAGGGCTTCTCGTCCAGACGCTTCTCGCCCAGACGCTGCCGCTCCCGATTGGTCTCCGAAGCCCTTCCCTCCGAGGGAAGGGACAGGCCCGGAACGAATGTGAACGGGACAGGGATAGGATCCGACAGGCAGAGCACCTCTGCCTCCTCCATTGTCGAGGGTGGGGGGACCCCGAAAATACTTTTCCAAAGTCGGGAACATTCTCCCCGTGCCCTTCGTCAAGCAACAGTTACCGCTGTTTCCGAATGGTGAAGGGTGCGTTTTGACGCCCCGCCGACCCAGTTTTAGGAGCGTCACAATGTCGTACTCGCGCCGCCGTACTGGCCTCTTCCGGACATGCCCTCGCGGCTTCACGCTGATCGAACTGCTCGTCGTGATAGCCATTATAGCGATTCTCACGGCCATCCTCCTGCCCGTCTTCGCCACCGTCCGCGAGAACGCCCGCCAGTCGTCGTCCATCTCCAACCTGAAGGACATTCAGCAGAAGATGGAGCAGTACAAACTCGACAACCACCAGTATCCCGTTGTCCTGTTCGGTTACGCAGACAACGCCCCGGCCGGGACGTCCCTGAAAACGGCGCAGGCGGTCAGCACCAATCCAGCCAGAGACTTTCCCGGCCTGTTTCCGGCCTACATTAAAGACTACAATGAGTTCGTGGACCAGAACAACACGGTTGGCCCAGAGGTCTCGGATGGCACGGCAACTGTAGGGCCGTTCAACGTCAACATTCCCAGCGGAACCGGGACGGCGAGCATTGTGGCTCATCGCTTCTTCGCCGCCGACGCTTACGATACCAGCCCGTCCGTCACTTCGGCAAGCAATACCGTCGGAGCGAACGTCCTCCGCTATCAGCTCCTCTGGACGAACTGCATTACGAAGAACGGGCAGTATCCGGACAGCACGACTACGCCAGTTTGCACCGGTGCTGCCCCAACCGTTGCGACACAGGACGACTACACCCATCAGCTTCTGTGGAAGAACCCCCCGGCCGACACTTATGTCACTGCGGCCAGCGCCCATGTCCAGAATGCCGACAAGGTCCTGGTGCTGTTCGACAGTGGAGCGGTGAAGAAGGTCCGGGCCGAGGACTACAACCGCTTCGGTGACACTGATGGCACGTTCTGGAAGTACACCCAGCGCCTGGGTTCCGGCGGCGGTTAGGCAGCTTGGGTCGGCAGTGGAGCCGGCCCCAACGAGAAGTTAGACCATCATGCATACCTCCCCTCAGTGGACCCGAAGGCGGAACCGGCGCGGCGTCTCGCTCATCGAGATCCTGGTTGTCCTGGCGATTCTGGTCGTCGGCATCCTCGCCATCATTCGCCTGTTCCCCAGCGGCTTCTTCTCCATTGAGAGCGTCGGCAACACGGCCTTGGCGAATACCATAGGCTCCGCCGCGCTTGGGTCCCAAGCGCAGGACGTGACGGGTCTGCCTTCGGCCATTCTCGCGAACAGCCTGATCGAGAGCCAGTACAGCTCCTCCGACATCAGCACAATCGTGCCGGACTTTTCCCAGGTCTTGGATTACTCGCGCCGGGTACAGGATGAGACCACCACCGTCCCCGCCCACAACGTCTACACGGTCAGCTATGGGCCGATTGTCATGCCTGTTGCCCTCACGTCCCCCCAGGTGACGGCCTCTCTGGCCATCAACAGCGCCTGGTGGGCCGGCGCGACCGGCGACTCAACGGAGGCGACCGCCCTCTTTGGGGATCTGCCGCAGACCTCGCTTCCCCCTCGCCAGGAAAAGTTCCTGGTGGATCTGGTTCACAAGCAGATCGCGGTCCCTATGGCCCCATACATCCAGATTGCGGCTAACTCGACGGACGCCCAGGGATATGATCAAAAGATGATCATCGTCATTACGGCCGCAAGTGGGCAGAACTTCACGGAGTATCTGAACGTGCCTAAGGGTACCAAGCAGGATAGTAGCAACCCTAATGCGCCCAAGGATCCTAAAAACGTACAGTACCTGACTGATACCGCTTCCAACTACCAGGGCGGCTGGTTCGATCCAACGGTGACTTATGGCGACTCAACGACCATCGTCCCGGTGCCGCCGGCGACCCCACAGGTGCTGGTCGAGGATGCCGCACACAAGCCGCTCGACTGGGTCAAGGTCAGCATCTACCGGCCCTTCCAGCCGCAGGCGAACACCACCACATTCACCAGTGATCCCTACCAGTACACACTGGCTTCGCCCAGCATCGCCAATGCGGTAGGGATGCCAACCGCCAATTTGGGAACCGTATCCTTCAACCCATTGGCAGGCGGGAGCATGGGCATCAAGCCCCTTAAAGCCCGTATTTCCTACCAGACCTACAGCTGGCGTGTTCTGCACGAGGACCGGGATCTGACCGCCACCAATGGAACGAGCGGGATCGTGACGCGCCTGACGCTCAAGAACTTGAAGAAGGTCGGCGACCCGCAATCCGACAACACGATCTACCCTGGCCTGATCGCTGAGGCGAACCCAGCCACCCAGCAGAGCATCATGTTTCTGGACTTAGATACGGGTCTGCCGATCACCACGGCCATTAACGACGAAGATGCCAAAGGCACCGTCGCGGGCAATGTCAACGTCAGCTACGCGACGGGCCGTATCACCTTCCCGTCCACGGTCACCGCCCGCCGCGTCCGCATCTTCTACGCAGGCGATCAAGATTGGACCGTGGCCGTGCAGAAGGCCCCAGACTCCTACACCCGAGACCCCGACGTGACGGCAGCCGACCCCATGATTGACGCGGCCCAGTACGCGTTCGGTCTGGAGGGCGCTACGGCTCCTTTCACTCCTTATCTGTACTTCCCACGCTGTGACGCTGGGAAGACCGTGGAAGTGGACGGGATAGTTGCTTACGACAACTCAAACCCGCAAAAAGCCGTGGCCTGCCCCAACGTCACCGTCGCCATTGACGATGCCACAGTGGTTGTGGGCGGCACAAAGTACGTCCGGGTCAATCTGAGAGATACGATCAACAGTGCCCTGGGAACCGCCATGCTTGGTTCGACCGGTGGCGGGCTAAATGGCTCACCCGTCTCCATCACCGCCGTGCGCGGCCTGTCCGCCCGCGCCGTCGTGGCCTGGACGGAGCGCGGACGCTGGAAAATACACGTCGTGGATACCATCCTGGCACATCCCCAATAGTTCGCATCAGACCAATACTCATGAACCTATCCGCTGACCGACAATTCCACGCGACGATGCGTCGAGCCTTCACGCTCATCGAGATCCTGATCGTGATTGCCCTGAGCGCCGTCCTGTTCGCCCTGCTCCTGGTGCCCCTCGTCAACGGCATCAAGTATGCGCGTCAGGCCCAGTCGCTCACGGCCGCCCAGGACGCCGCCCGCATCACGCGGGAGCGGATCGAGCGGGAACTCGGCAGCGCGGTCTATGTGTTCGACAACACGAGCCACCCGTTCCAGCTCGCGGCCGGCAAGCAGTACGCGGCAGGCGACGACAAGTTCACGAACTTTCTCGATCTGGACGTGCCGCAGAAGCCGAACCCTGCTGCTGGCGGGCCCTATACCACCGCCGTGGCCCACGCTTACAACGCCAAGCTTGACTTCGTGCTGCCCAGGCTGAACGACAAGGGGAACCCGATTGACCCGACGACGAACGATCCAATCAGTATCAGCACGTCCGTGACAACGAACTCACCCATCATCAGCGACCCCACCCAGATCTTCCCGGCGGCGGCCGGCACGTCCCTGGTCCGCTACTGGGTCGGCCGGAAAGACCCCACGCAGCCTTATAACAACACGCGCGAAGAGAGGACCAGCGAATCGACGGACAACATGTATGTGCTCTACCGCGCCCAGTGTCGGCTCTCAAACGACCTCGACCCGGTGACCAACAAGCCGATTGTCAACGCGGACGGAACCACAATTAATGAGAAGCTGTTCGTTCCGAAGCATGACGCCGCTGGAAACGCCATCAATCAGCCGGAACTGGATGACCCGGACTTCTTCCGCTACGTCAACCAGCCCGGCGCAACCGACGTGAACTGGCTGGACCAGAACCACGCGGGCTACCCCACCCAGAACGTGGGCGGCACGCCTGGATCGCCCGCTACCCATAACAGCCGTGTGGACAAATGGATGAGCATCGCCAAGCCGGTCATCCCTGGCCCGAACGTGGACCTCGTCCTGATGCCCCATGCCTCCGACGGCACCCTGCTCGTGGACAAGTATGCCGACGAGACCGGCTACGTGGCGGGCGCGGACACCAAGCCCGGCGTCGCCCACTATGGCCTGGCGAACGACCCGATCAAGCAGGTCACCTATCCCATCGTCAACACCAGCGTCACGTTCCGGCCCGGCGTCGTTAGCGGGGACGCGACGCCCGCCACGACGACGGAATATAACAGTGCAGGCGTGGTGGCCTCCGATGGCGCGACCAACGCGGCTTACGTCCCAACTGCCTACACGACTGGGAGCCAGTCCTGGGCGCAGCCGTATGTGGTTACACTGGTTCCACCCACCGTAGCCACGGGACAGAGCGCGGGCGGCGCGACCTATTACGTTCAGCAGGACCCCGTCAGCAGCGACTACTACGAGTACCGGGGGGCCAGTCCCAACGGCACCGCCGTCTTCGACGTCACCACGGGCGCCGTTCTCTCCGGCGTGAGCTATGTGCCGCTGACGATCAATGCTCAGACCGGGACAATCAGCTTCGCGACGCCCGCCCTGCCCAAGCCGCCCACGCCAAAGAGCGGCACCACGGCGGCCACTCTGGGCGACCCGTACAACCGCCAGTGGGTCTACCAGCCTGCCACGCCCTCACTTGACCTGAAAGACATCGACAGCAACGGCAAGACGCCGCCGCTGGCGACGGCTGCCGATCCGACACTCACGGACACCGCTGGTAATCCACTCCTACTCGCCCGCGTCGTCCCCGGAAGCCTGCGCGTCTACGGCCCGGACATGTCACAGGGGCCTGGTAAGGGCCAGCCTGTTCTCTATACGGAGGCCCGTCCTACCTCCTCCGACTCGACGACCGCCGCCGGCGACAACCAGTTCACCGTGGATTATACGACCGGCATCCTGACCTTCACCGGGGCCGATGCCATCGCGACGTTCAATGGGAGCGCGGCCGTGAACGTCATCTACGACTACCAGGCGAACGCCGCCCCTGTCGGCACCGTCACGAGCGGCAAGATGCAGATCGGGTATGGCCTCCTACCCCTCTCCGTCCAGGTAGACTACCAGACCCGTGATCTGATTGACGTCGCCATCGGCGTCCGCATCTACGACCTGACCACCGGACGGGCGCAGGTGATTCCCGCCGAAACGAAAGTCAAGATCGGCAACAGCAACCGATGACCGTGGACCCAATGATAGACGCCATGACCCGAGTGATAACCTCCATGCCATCCCCGAACCGCGCTCAAAGGCGGGCGCTGGGTCACGCCCGGCGCGGCCAGACCATCGTCGTCGCCCTGCTGGTCCTGCTCCTGCTCGGCCTCGTCGGGGCCGTCTTTGTGACCATCGTTGCGCGGAACCTCGTCAACGCCCGCCACGCCAACCACGTCGTCACCGCCGACTACTACGCCCGCGCCGGCATCACCTTCACCGACGCTCAGCTTACCTACAGCCCTGACGGAGCCGATTGGCGTCCGCCGCTCCAGTTCACAGTCGCGAATGCTCCCACGGAGGCCCGTGAAGCGGGCCGATATGCCGCCGCCGTTACGGCAAACGCCCTTAGCCTTGCGGCCGTGAATGACCCAGACAAGGCCTATTTGGACGGTGGGTTCACCCGCTACAACACGGGTGCGGGCCGCTTCCTGCTTCGCGTGACGTATGACCCGATCAATCTGAACACGGCCAGCATTCCGCCTGGCCGTTACCTCAAGATCGAATCCATCGGCCGCGAAGGCGTCGTGGATGCTGCCGACCCGACCACCTACGCTAACAACCGTAGCAATGACCGGACGCAGGCCGTCCTAGTCGCCTACAAGCCCATTGGCATCACGGATTACGCCCGTTTTGAGACCAACCCCGACAAGCGCTCCGACATCGCTAACCTGGGCGTGGTCAGTGAGCTGTACTCAAACGGCTCGACGGATGGCGTCGTCACGCCGGGCGTCTACGACTTCCCGGCGGCGGGGAACACCGCCTATCAGCTCTACCCCATTACCACTATTTACGGTGCGCCCAACGCCTACTTGCAGCAGACTTCCACAGGGCGGCTTTTTCCCAACCCGGCGGCGGGATCGAATCAGTCGGCTCCGACCGGCTTCACGCTCCAGTCGGGCGGCGGGTCCATGCACTCCAACATGACCACCCGCTACTACGGTCAGAACATCGCCTACCTGTACGACGCCGGGGCGAACGCTCCAAGCTATCAGGACACCATCGAGATCGCCGGGGACCTGCTGCTGGACGGCTATCAGCCCACCAAGAAACTGGACAACTCGGACGTTGTGGCGACGGCCAACCCGCTCGTCGGCCAGCGCTCCTCACTGGTTGTGAACCCCACCACCGCGACGCCTAATTTGATGGACTACGCAGCCCCGAGCAACGACAACGGGTCGAGCGGTGGCTTCTACAGCTTCAACGGCCTGGTTCGGGACGGCTCCACGCAGAACGACAACACGGGCCAGCCGCGCGGCATCTCCCGCCTGGAACCGCCGCAGATGGACGGCACGGACCCTGCCAGCAGCCTGCCCCGCTACAAGGCCCTGGCGATGAACTCGCCCGTCCGGCCCAATGTCAAGAACCCGGACGGCACGGCCTACACGCCCGCCGCTGGGGACACACCGAGCAAGTATGGCTACGGCAAGTTCATCTATGTGGACAACACGGGAGAGACGCAGCCCGAAAGCACGTCCATCGGCGGCGGGACCAATCTGACCGACGAGTGGCTGCATCAGTCCTCGCCCGGCGGCAATGGTCCCTCCAAGGGCAACTGGAACGGACATACTTATGACCCGCCTGGCGTCACCGTCACGCTTGGCCAAGCATTCCCCCATCCCGGTGCCGCGACGACCTACGGCCTTCGCCTGGTGCGCGGAACTGGAGACAAGCATTGGACTGGGCCGAAAGGGACGGGCGATGCACAAACCGTGATGGACGTTGCCTACAGCGATCTGGACAACGACCGCACGGCACTCACCCCGGGCCTAACAGCCGATAATGATGAGATTATCTACGACGAAGGTAACGTTCGCCTGCGCGGCACCCTCAGCCCGAACGAAGGCACGGGAAACAGTGCCTTGGTCGTCCCCCGGCACATCACGATTGTGACCAACGGCACGGCGTACATTGAGGGCAACCTGCTCAAAGGCAGCCCCGACTCCAGCATTACGGTCCTGGCCCACGATTACGTCTGCGTCAACACTACGCAGTTCCTGGCCGGGACGACGGGCTTGAACCCCTTGCCGCCGCAGACTGCCTCGGGCACCACCTTCTCGGGGAATGCGTACGAGATTCAGGATAACCTACCGCTAGTCCAGGAGTTCAGCTTCGGGTTGCCGACGAACGGCTCGACGGACGTCTTGACGACGGATGCCACGGCAAATGGAGGCTACGGAGGGACACCCTACCTCTACGTCAGTGCTGCCTCTGACACCGCCGCTCAAGCGGACTTCAGCATAGTGGGCCTCTCAGGCGCAGTCGTCAATTTCTCAGGGTCACAGACGTTTACCGGCTTGACGCCGACTCACCTGACGTTCCCCTTGACCGGCGTCCCCGGATTGGGACAGGGTGATACCGAACAACTTACGGTCTCGCGGGATAAAGGCACTGAGTATTCGACCAATACCGGGAACGTGCTGCTGGAACGGGCCGCCATTCTGCCGATGGACATCCGCATCGAGGCCGTGCTATTCGCCCAAACGCGCTCGTTCTTCGTCATCCCCGGCGATTGGTTCAATACCGCGCCGAACGACACCCTGGATACCTTCGCGAATTCCGTGACGGCGGCCAATCCGGGCGGCGACCCGAGGCCTTTCGGGAGCGACTCGCGCTTCCCCTTCTACGGCCAGCCGATTGACCTGAAGATCACGGTAGACGGGGCGATCTCAGAAGCCCGGCCCGCGAACGTCGCCGCCCAGACCGCATGGATGCTCAAATGGGGCTGGATTCCGACCTACCACGGCAGCCTTATCACCGGCTCAACGACGGAGCTTGCTGGGCACCCCAACCGGATTGGCCTTCAGATCATCTACAACCCGCAGGCGGGCTACCCCTACAACATGGGAGATTCGACCACAAGCCCGGCCATCACGCCCCATTACCTGCGGAGTGACCAGTACGGCCGCCCGCTCCCGTTCGCGCCGAAACTGCCGGTCTCAGTCGGGCTGCTCTATGCCGGCCAGAGCGGTGACGCGCCGATCTTGCAGTAAGACAATTTAGTAACAGACGACACGCAGCCGGAACTGGTAGGGCGCTGCTTGTTGCGCCTTCTGGTCCTCGTCCATTCTTAGTCCCGAAGGGACTTCCTCCGAATAGGCCGGCACTTCCAGTGCCGGTGGGCTCGAACGGGTCCGGTTCCCGCATGGGGCCGCGCACAACGTCAATTCGTAAGCTAATGCAGTAGGATTTTGTAGTAGAGGGCCTTATGTCTCGCACACTCAAATCGTTCGCCTCGGTCCGGCTCCTGTCAGTGCTGACAGCCGCCGCGCTCTGCCTCGTGCCTGCCTTGACCGCGCGGGGCGCCTCCTACGTCTACGGCAGCCAACAGCGGACGGTCAACGCGGGCGTTCTGATCAACGGCACGGCAAGTATGCCCGTTAACCAGCCCAGTGGAGCACTGGCTGCGCCGTACGCGCCCGACCCTTCGCCGTACGTCTTCTACCTCTTTAACCTGAGGGCCGACGTCAAGCCGTTCGGATGGAACGTCGTCAACCCGCAGGCTCCGAGCGTCGTCTCCGTGTCTACCACCCAGCGCTGGGTCAAGGACTGGACGGTGACTCCGCATACGTCCTATTACGCCGTCGGCCAGGCTGTCCACCCGAACATGGCCGCCTACTGGGAAGTACCGCTGTCGGACACGTCCGCCGAGCAGCTTGCCCAGTATGACGTCCTTTACCTTCCCCTCGGCGGCGTGGATGCGAGCGGTAGTCCCCTCGCCCTCTCGCCCTCCGACAACGAGAAGCTGCGACGGTTTGTGGACGGCGGCGGGCAGTTGTGGGTCGAGGCCGACCCGCATACTAGGCCCGTGTTCACCTTGACTGCGCCCACGTTCACATTCCCCGTGTCCAGCACCGGGTTCTTCAGCGTCAGCATTACCCAACACGCACCCGCCGGCCCGGCCCTCCCGGCGTCGGGCGTGGCACTCCTGCGCCAGCCGATCCTGACCCAGCCGTTCCTGATGTCGTTCGACGACCTCTTTGGCATGGGTTTGACGCCCGGATACACCGTCACCGATACGGCCAGCCTCTTCGGGAATGCGCTGCTCGCCGGTTCCTCGCCGTCCGTGGATGTCTCGCAGTACGGGGCAGGCCAGATCATCGCCAGCGCTCTAGACGTTGGAGGGGCGATCAACGACTTCGCTGGGGACGCTGCTAATGCGGGCAACGTGTTCCAGTTCAATGCCGGCCCCTTCTGCGGCAGTCCGGGGGACACTCCTGCTGACCTCACGGCCAACGGCTTCGTCAACCCCGCCGCCGCACCTACGGCCGATCTGCGGTTCTTGTCTAACCTGATCTCGCTGGCTGGGACCCACCCGAACGAGAACAAGACTGGCCGGCAGAACGCCTCCAACAACGACCCGGCCTCGTTCGCCCCCGCCTGGGCCTACCCCGTCACGCCCCCGACCACGGGCGCGCCGGACCCGCCGCCTGGCGCGGCCGTCTGGGGCAACTTCATCTACGTCACCACCTATGGCACAGGGCCGGGTGGCTCGACCGGGACGATCCACGCCTTTGATGCCTACCCTGCCGAGTTCCTGACGGCGATCGGCCTCGCCGACGATGGTCTCCCGGACTTCGGCGCGTCCCCACCTACGGCCTATGACGAGATCTGGCACCAGGACGTCGGCCCCAACGCCTCCGCTCCGACCGTCGCCACCTATGGCAGCAAGACTTACGTCTTCGTGGAGAGGGCGGACGGCAGCGTCCTCCAGTTTGACACCGTTCAAGGCACGGCGGGCACGCCGCTGACACCGCCTCCGGCCATACCGGCGGCCACACCCTATCCGAATGCAGGTGTTGCTAACGCTCCCGCCCCTGTCGTTTACGAGGGCCGAGTCTACGCGGGCCAGCCCAACGGCGACCTGTTCGTCTATGACATTGCGGGGGCGGCCGGATACCGTGTCCCTCTCGTCCTGGCCCCGACCCAGGCAGAAGCAGTGTGCGGGTCGCCCTCGGTCGGCGTGCTGGCGGACGGAAATCTGACCAACGACATCGTGGCGATCGTGCCGACCACGCAGAACGTCTACACAGTCTTTCTGGGAGCGCACGCCGACCTGCTGAAAGAGGAGAATGGGGGTTACGACGTCAACCGGAGTCGTCTGCGCCTCTACACCCTGAAGCTCCAATCCGGCTTGGCCTATATCTACACCAGCACCAGCAGCGTCGCCAGTGCCAACACGTCTGGCACAACCCCGGATTTTTCTCCCCCACCTACTCTGAAGGGGGCACTCTATGCGGATTACTTGGCCCTTCTGGAACCTGCTACCGCTCCCATAAGCAGCTTCGCCAACGGCCAGACGCTGGACCTGAACAGCGTCAGCGACTTCAGCTACGGGGCGGTCACGAACGGGATACTCCCCTCGACGGCCGTGGTCTCCGCCCCGGCCACCGACCGGAACGGCGACCTGTACTATACCGTCAACGCGGGCGGCAACAGTTACCTGTTCGGGGTCCATCAGGACCCGCAGTTCCAGAACGTCAAGGTCAAGTTCCGCTTTCGCCTGCCGAAAGCCGGTGAGGCCATCACGGACGGAGATGGGGTCAGCTACGCAGGCTTGGAAGGCGCACAGTTCGTCGGCGCTCCCGTCATAGACGGCCAGGGCTTTGTCTACGCCGCCGCCCAGAATGGTGCGAACGCTGCCATCCTGTGCTTCAGTACGACCCAGCCGATCTATGCCGATGTCAGCGGTGGCTTCGACCCCTCCACGGCGACCTTCACGCAGGCGGACGAGTTTAACGCGACACAGCCCAATCAGCTCCGGCCCGGCCCCGTGGACGGGACGCTCAAATACGGCCAGTTCTCCGCCTCCGGTGACCGCGTGACGTTCTTCAACTTTGGCATCGGCACCGGCCAAATCCGCCAGATCGCCGGCAACCTGACCGAGCCTCAGCCCGTCCAGGCGACGCCCAGCCCGGACCCAAACCTGACCCAGCAGAACCTGAACAGTGTCACGCTGCCGTTGCACACTAACCTGCAATGGTTTGGAACCTTTGCCCTCGCGAGTGCGCTGGCTCCGAAGGTCTCAGGCGTGACTAAAGTGGGGTCCTCGCTCTATCTGACCGACGGCCTCAGCCTGTATCAATTCCCTGCGAACCCCACACTCACGGGCAAAGTGGCGACCCTAACGCCCACCCCCGTCAGCCTCGGACTAGCGGTTCCCACCGCCCCGCTGGCCTCTGTCGCACCGGCCACTCCAAGCGCAGGCACAGGCGTTCTCGTCGTCAACAGCCTCTTGGGGGTTGCCGCTTCCACTCAGCAGTTGACCCTGGTGACGGACAACAACCGTGTCGTCGAGGTGGACTCGACTGGTAAGGCCGTGTGGGGGGTAGATGCTACTTCCAGGCCCTCCCAGACCGGGACGACGTACATGGACTTCAGCCACCCGACGTCACTGTCCCAGATCAACCCGAACGACTACCTGGTGGCCGATACGGGCAACAACCGCTGCGTCCGGTTCGACCGCGCGGGCGACATCATCTGGGAACTAACGCACTTCACTGACTCGACGGGCATCCTCGGGCCGGGCCAGCCGCTCTCGCTGAACGCGCCGACGAGCGTCCAGATAAACCGCTACCGTGACCGGGTGACCGGCATCTCAACGATCCACTATCTGATCGCCGACAGCGGCAATTCGCGGGTGCTGGAAGTCACGGACACTCTGGACCCCACAGGGAAAGTGACCTCCAGTCACGACCTGACTTGGGCCTCCCATACTCTGGACAAGTTCGGCCGCCACTACCGCTACGCCAGCGCGACCTACTTCAACGTGATTAGCGGCGTCCCGACCTCCATCGTCGCCGCGGTGACCAACACGCGCCTTGCGCCGATGGGCGCACCCAACACGGGCAACACGGCGAACGCCCTCGGTTCAGCCAGCGGCGACGCGCAGGGCGGCAGCCTCATCGGCTTCAGCTACGCCATCGGCCAGACGCCATTCGCGTCTGTCCCCCCGGAGACGGTGACCGGAATCTACACATCCTTCCAGGTGCAAGGTGGGGCGACCTACCAGGTCCGCAACCCGCGCTACCTGACCGTCTACACGCCGCCGACGCCCCCCGCGACCGGGCCGTCGTTCAGCGTCCTCTACGCCGACGACAACGGCGCGTTCGACCTGACCCCGACCGCCACCGGTTTTGTCGCAGCCAGTAACAACCTGCACTTCCTGGCGGGCGTGCCCTCGGACCCTGTGAACACCAGCTACCACAGCATGAACGTACCAGCCATCGGGGTGACGTTCGCTGCGACCACTCCGTCAACCGGGCCGCGTAACAGCGTTCCTTTCGTGCCGTCGTGCGTGCAGCGGCTCAATAGCAACGCGGCCAATCCTGAGTACCTGATAACGCAGACGTACAGCCAGCCGGAACTCGGCAATGACGGGAGCCGCATCGGTGGCGAAGTGTTTGAGGTTGACGGCAACACGGCCGTCGGCGGCTTCAATGGCGCCACCCTGAGCCGCCCCGGCCTGACCGGACCGCTGGCCCAACCGACGTCCGCGATCCGGCCGCAGCAGTAACCCACCCGTCCCGCTGAGGCTCGCCACCCTCCCGCAATGGGGGGGTAGGAGTTCCAGAGGAGGAGGGTTAGCATGGGGGCTGATCTTCTCTGACGGGCGCTTGGTCAAGAGCGACGAGCGGCACGACTGTCTACCCTCCTTCCCCTCCCGCTGCGGGAGGGTGGCGAGCCTCAGCGAGACGGGTGGGTTACTTCCGCCCGACTCCAAACCGTACATAAAATATAAAGATACATACTATGAACCGCAGACGCTTCCCCTTCCGACTTCCCGCCGCCTCCGCGTGCCGCCTGGCGCTGACACTCGGCCTTGCCCTCGCTGGGGCCGCCCCGCAAACGGCAATGGCCCAGACCGGGCCGCTGGCGACCTCACCGCCGGTGCCGGCCCCATACGACTCGCACTTCTCCCATGCGGGCGGAGCGGTGACGCCAGGTGTCGCCCCCTACACGGCCCAAGCTGGCCAGTTGCAGGGCACACCGACAGGACTCTACCCTCTAGTGGGCGGAGTCCCGACACAGATTCCAAGCTTCCTATTGGGTGACTATAACTACCTGTTCCCGCCTGCGGCAGCCAGTGTGTACTTCCCAGAACACTTCGCGGACGGTGACGTCTACTCGTGGGCCGCTCCATTTGCCTACGTCCCCACGTCGGCCAGCACGGTCACAGTTGACGACTCCCAGACCGTGGCCGCCGCCAACGGTGTGTTCCTGGCGACGGGTGGCTTCACCAACGTCTCCGGGGTCACAGGCTCTGGCGACATCCCCGCCGGGACGGCCACGAACGGCGAGTATGACCGCTTGCCGGCAGGCACGCAGGCAACGCCGGTCAACGGCACGGCGACCTGGACGCTCGTGGCGGCGGCGCCGGGCAGTTTCTCCGTTTACTTCCACATTCCCGACGACACCGCCGACTCGCTTGGCAACGTTGAGCCGCGCAGCACGGCCGTCGAATACGCGATCAAGACCACGGGCGCGTTCGCGCAGGCCGTGACGGCGACCGTGAGCCAGACGGAAGCGAACAGCCTCCAGTATCTGGTGGGTCCGTTTCAGCTTGCGGTCGGGGATACGGTGACGGTGACGCTGACGCGGGATGCCACCCAGACGGGTAGGATCCTCAAGACACTGAACCAGAACAACGTCACCAGCACCCTCGTTGCGGACTCGATGACGCTCCAAAACGCCATCGGCGACGTCCGCTGCACGCCGACGGCGCTCAACTACGAGTCGG
Source organism: Armatimonadota bacterium (assembly GCA_043746125.1). GTDB lineage: Bacteria > Armatimonadota > Armatimonadia > Armatimonadales > Capsulimonadaceae > JANXMY01. Next base: position 14,094 of record JAYTRQ010000323.1, read on the forward strand.
ACCCGATCGGCTTCGCGACCCTCTCCTACTGGGGCATCTACGTCCCGACGGGCGTGACGGTGGGCACGACGCAGACGGCCGGGACGACGGCGGCGCAGAACGCTATCCCGGACACGACAGGGGGAACAGTCCCCAACACAACGGCGATTCTCCACTACGGTAATCCCGCCAAAGCGACCACGCCGACGCGCCGCATCCGCCAGTTGGTCTACTTCGGCCGCTCGGAGCCGACGATCAACAGCACGGTTCGTGTGGATGACCTCGACACGCTCACAAACTTCACGCCCGCGCCCCTGGCCTCCTGGACGACAACCCCATCCACAACGGCCACAAACGCCGAGTACCTGCGGACGACGGCGACCAACATCCCGGCCAGTGCTACGGCGCAGTGGAAGCTGACGGCCCCCAATGGCGGGAGCTACTTCCTCTCCGTCCACCTGCCTGGAGTGACGGCCGCCGCCGAAACGCGCATCACGGATGCGACCTACCACGTTTCCGTCACCCACGCGGGCGTGACCACCGCTCTCCCAGACGTGACCGGCTTCACGCAGGTCCCTCAAGGGGGCGGCGCGGCGGACGTTTCGCTGCCGACCGGCGTGATCCCGCTGGCCAAGAACGACGTCGTGACCGTTACTCTGGACAACACGACTGGCAACACGATCGTCGCAACGGGCGCGATCACAGACGTCGTCGCCGACTCGATTACCCTAACCGATGGCAACGGGCAGGGCGCGATCTACTGCGCGGACGGCTTCAATGGAGAGGTCGTCTGGCGCTTTGCAACACCCGCCTCACCGCGCAACGGTCCATCCGCACCGGTCTATTCGTCGCCCGCGATCGCCCGCATCAATGTTTTGGTCACACCTGCTGGGCCGGGTGGGACGCCGGCGGCGGTTTACGCCAACAAAATGGTCGTGATCGTCGGCGATGATAACGGCATGGTCTACTGCCTGGACGCCTACGGCAACGCAGATGGCACCAGTAACGCCAACGTCCTAGACGCTACCGGGCAGCCGATCTACGTCCCGCAGCCGGCCTACGGCTCAACGCCGCCCGCCTTCGATTCGACCAACCCACACGTCGGCACCACCAGCGTCTACTGGGTTTACCGGCCCGACCCCACCCTGCCGAAAACAGTCGGGACAGGAGCCGTGAAGGCCACGCCCGATCCAAACAGCGATCTGCCCGTGCCCGGTGCATTCGGCTCGGCATCGCCCGTAATCTTCGTGGACCCGAGCAAAACCACGATCCCTGTTACGGTAGCGGACAGCAACGCCCTCGTCTACGTGGGCAACCGCAACGGCGTCCTGTACGCGCTCAATCCCATCGGTGTTGCGATTGATGGAACAAGCCAGGCCACTTATCGGGCCACTGGTGATACCCTCTTCAACGTCAGCCTGGACCTGCGGGCACGTCCGGCGGTCTTCCCCGCGACGGCCGCCGACCCGGTCGTCCCGACTTGTCAGCCGCAGTGGTGGTTCAACCTGCGCGGCGCGAACCCCAATTCCGCAGTCGCGACGAGTTCGGCCGACATCGAATCTGCACCCGCCCTTTACGTCACCGCGACGCTGGCTGCCGCACCGGCGCTCGGGACAGTGTACATCCCGACCGTCTATGTAGGGTCTGCCCACGAGCAGGAAGGGACGTCGAACGTCGGACGTCTTTATGCCCTCAACGGCCTGACCGGGCCGAGCGGCAACGGCGGCAAAAGTTTGCCACTCACCCAGC
>JAYTRQ010000324.1:0-1631 GCA_043746125.1 Armatimonadota bacterium
GATCGCCGGCTGGACCGGCTCCAGGGCCGCCGCCTGCTCCACGCTCCGCGCCATCTGCTCTGGAGGCAGGCTGGCGAAGTAGGAGGCAAACGATTCATAAAGCACAGCCAGGAGGCGGCACCGGAGCGCCACCCCGGACTCACCCTGATCGGCCAAGTCCGGCGACAGACGGTCTACCGTCTCCTCTAAAGCCGGCGAGGGCGGCAGGCAGACTGGGCCGCCGAACAGTTCCCGCACGGCCACGCTCGGCAGGCCGATGACATCAAAGTGGACGTAAAAGTGTTCCGTTGGGGCAGCATTGCGGCAGTGGAAGTGGACCCCGGCGGGGACGAAATACAGCCGCCCACCGTCCAGTGGATAGTCCCCGTCATCCAGTTCCAGACTCGCCCCGTTGCAACGGTTCCGGTAGAACCGCCAGAAGCTGCTCTGAACGTTCCGCGTGTTCCAGCCCACCCCGATAGAGAGATAGGCGGCTTCAAACAGCCGCAGGTGCAATTCCAGCATCCAGACCCCCGAGGCGGAATCGGACACAAGCTGTCCGGGTTTCAGTATAGCACAGAACCGAGCGTGGGAGTATCATAAGCGCAACCCAACCGACTGCCGAGGAAACCCTCCCATGCCCACCAACGCCCTGCCCCAAGTCGCAGACATCGAACTGTTCGCGGACGATCTGGACCCGACCCGCGCCGCCACCTTGTTCCGGGAGTACGGCTGCCTGGTCGTACGCGGCCTGATGAGGCCTTATGTCCAGGCGATCAGCCAGGATATCGAGGCCACCTACCAGCAGTCCATCGCGCTGCTGGACCAGGCCGTCAAGACCGACACCGGATGGAACACCCCCAACGGTGCCCTCTTTCTCCCAGCCCCGGCGAGCTTCGCCCGTGACAAGCAGATCATGATCCTGCCCCTGAGCTACCACACTAGCGCAGCCTTCCTCCAGTCGGCCCTTGACACCAAGGCCGTGGACGTCGTCGAGGCCATCTTAGGCCCGAACGTCGAGCTATTCGACAACGGCCAGTCGCTTTACAAGGAGCCGGTCGGCGGCCACCCAAAGAACCTGCACCAAGACTCGGCCTACTTCGAGCACCGCTATGACGGTCCGGTCGCCCTGCTGAACTACGCCGTGGACACGGACCTGGTCAACGGCGCCCTGTACGTCGTCCCCGGTTCCCACCAAGCCGGCACCCTGACCCACATAGACACGTTCTCGCACTTAGGCTTGGACGAGGACGAATGGCCCTGGGAAAAGGCCCTGCCGATCACGGGCCAGGCCGGCGACACGATCTTCTTTCACTACCGCACCATCCACGGCTCCCAGGAGAACCACTCCAACGCCCCGCGCCCGGTCTTCATCAACCGCTACCGTCGCCCCAACGACTACGTGACGGTCGGCGCGGCCACCGTCGCGGGCCGGGAGGAGGCCGAGAAGAAGGCGTCCCAAGCCCGCAAAGGCCAGCAGCGCACTCTGATGGTGCGCGGCTTTCGGGAATACATGCCGGAGGGGTAGAGACACGCACTCAAGCTTTCTCGGTCCTGAATGGAGGCAGATGCTACGCGGAGTCCCCCTCCTGGTGCAGCTTAAGGTATTGGGCGAGTAGGCTGAGATAGGTTGCTTCTTCCAGCAAGTAGCC
>JAYTRQ010000325.1:0-5356 GCA_043746125.1 Armatimonadota bacterium
TGGACTGGATGGGGATGACACCCTCGCAGCAGGCTCTCGCCGGGCCGCTGCCGGGGATACTGTCGGCCTGTGTTGGGATGTTCGTGGGCGTATATGCCATCGGCTACGCCTGCGTTGCGCTAGACCCGGCCCGATTCTGGCCGTTTGCCCTGCTCGGGTTGTGTGGTAAAATACTTGGCCCGGCCGGGTGGATTCTGCATCACGCGCTGGGGCATTTGCCCTGGCCTTCGCTCTGGGTGAACGTTTTCAACGACTTTCTCTGGTGGCCCGCGTTTATCGGGCTGCTACTCACCGTGCGGCGTGAAGTCCGCACTGGAAAAATACGACTATGACCCCGCACTTCTGGAAATCGTTCGGATTAGGCATCGGAGTGACCATTCTACTTGCTATCGTGATGGTCAGACTCGGCTGGGAATAGGCGGGGGGCGGCGGCGGATGGGAACAAAAGTGGGTGCGGTTGGGTCGTAAGGATAGGCTTGACGGTGGCACATCGGTTGTGTCATGATAGGCTTACGCAGTCCCACGCTTTAGGAAACGCTTCATGCCTCGCACCCATCCACCTGCCGACGTCCCCGGTCGCCTCGTCGCCCTGCTGGTCTTTCTACTCGGCGTCGGCATGCTCGTCTTCGTCTTCGTGACCGCTCTGCACCTCTTTCAGTCCCCCGTGCCAGGCCTGGCACTGCCGGTCGCGCAGGGACAGACGGCACAGCCTGCGGCCAATATCGGCGCGGCGTTGATCGTGTTTGTGCGGGAACTGCTGCTGCTAGGCGTGATGACGCTGGCCGGCTCGCTCCTGGCGAGCAAAGGCACTCACCTTTACTTCAGCACGGCCTATAGGCCGGATCAGACCCCCACCCCGGCCGTTACAGACCCGGAGAAGTCGGCGATCAACGGTAAGTGATCTGAGGCGGGCGTCTCTAAGACGGACACGTCAGTGAGCATCAGCGAGGGCGGGAAGAAGACGTAGTCAATGCGGGCTTCAGGCCGCTCGGTCGGGTAGGTCGGCCGGCTGAGGGCTGCATCGGCATCGGACAGCCCCGTCCGGTCCAGCAGCAGGCGTACGGCGGGGGCGTCCGGCCTCTCGTTCAGGTCGCCGCAGACGATTGTCAAGCCGGAGACGTCCGCAATCAAGTCCGCCAGTTGAGCTGCCTGGCGCTCCCGTTCCTCCCCGTTCAACCCCCAATGCGTACAAAAGACGGTCAGCAGTCCGTCCGGCGTCTCCAAAGTCACTTGAAGAGCGCCCCGCTGCTCCCGGACACTGGGCAGCAGATGGTTCCGCACGCCGCGCACGGGATAGCGCGAGGCGACCCCCACCCCATACCGGCCGACCCCGAGATGCAGATTGGCCTGGAAGACGAACGGCATTCCGAGTTGTTGCTCTAGGCGAGCAGGCTGGTCCACGAACTTGGACTGCGGCAGGCGCTGGTGAACTTCCTGGAAGCAGACGATGTCCGGGAACTGGCCTCGGACGACTTCAGCGATCCGCTCAGTCGATTTCCGGCCGTCACTCCCCCACCCACCCCGGACGTTGTAGGTCATGACGCGCATGGTTTATCCCTGGGCCGGTTCGCGCTCGACCCGCAGGGCTGGGCCTGGGGAGGCCGCCTCGCGAACCGGCCGCCGCATGGTCAATGCACCGGGACGATTTGCCAGGCGGACTTCCCAGGCCAGCAGCAAGTAGAACGGTACGTACTCGGCCAGCGGCGTCCACCAGTAGGCCGTCATGGACACGTAGTACGTGTACAGCAGGACGGACAGGCCGGACAGCAGCACGAACGAGTACAGAGGGCGTCGCCCCAGAAGCGGCACGAAAGCCAATGTCCAGAGCAGATACCAGGGAAAGAGCGTTGGAATAACGAGCAGGGTCACGGCCAGCACGACGAACGACCGACGCAGCAGGTCCGAGTACGAGTCTACGGGCCTCCGGACCGACCAATAGACGACGCCCAAGATAGCCAGGTCGGACAGATTCTCCGTGATCTTGTAGCCCCAGCGAGGGCTGAACAGCGACAGGAACATATTGACCCAGTTAAACACGCCCGAATTGGCGTGGACGTTTTCCAGATACTGGTTCATCCCGTGCAGAAACTGGGGCAGGTAAAACCACAGGGGCAGACCGAAGTAGACCAGTCCGCAGGCGGCAGCGAGGGCGAAGGGCCGCCCGTGGACCCGCGCGAAGAGGGGCAGAAGGAGCAGGGCGAAGCCCTTAGTCATGGCGGCGGCAACGAGGGCAACGGCCGCCCAGACGATGGTGCGATCGGAGCGCATCACGAGGACGAAGGCCAGCAGCAGGAAGAAGATGCCGACGATGTCCTGATGCCCCGCCAGCGAGACCTCGGTGATCGGGAGCGGACACCAGGCGTACCAGATCACCTGGGTCAAAGGACGTCTGAGGCGCTTCAATATCTGAATCAGCAGCCCGATGACACCCAAATCAAACAGCATGTACAGGAACTTGTAGCCGACCGTGTTGTTGCCGAAGATCGCGTTGGCGAGGGCGAAGACGCCCTGAGAGATGGGCATGTAGATGGACTGATAGCTTTTATACTCCATGTCCGTCCAGACCCGGTCGCGCAGGGGCTGGAGCATGGTCGCGTTGGGCGCCCAATGGTAGGGATTAATCCCGTGCAGGGTGAGCCGTCCATCCCACACATAGAGTAGGATATCCGTAGAGAGGCGGGGCGGGGCAAACACGACGGCCAAGCGGAAGAGAAGTGCGCCGAGGAGTATCAGGGGCAGGACGTAGGGCGTGAGGGAACGCGGGAGGCGCGGCAGGAGGCGGCCCGCACCGTAGACGTACAGGCCGAAGACCGTCGCGTAGGTCAGCAGGTAGATCCAAACCGGATTGAGGGGGTACAGCCGCTGGCCTAAGTAGATGTACAGGCCCAGCAGGTCGGCGGCGATCAGGACCAATGCCCAGAAAGGCCGGGCTGCCGGGCCACGATAGGGAACTTGTTCAGTCGCGGGGGCCGGAACCGTCATGCCTTTCATTATACCCCGTCGTCAGCGTTTCACAGAGGCGGTCAAGTAGGGCTTCAGCGCGGCGGCCAGGCTCTGAGCGGTCTGTTCCCCGGTCAGCGTCTTGACACGCCGACCACGCCGGTCGTAGATGAAGGTGCGGGGCAGGTCGCCCTGCCAGGTGGTGTCAAAGGCGTTGATGAAGTCTTCCGGGTCGACGCTCCGTTCCAGGTAGACGGGGAAGGTGACGCCCTGCTTCACTAAGAATGGCTGGACCTTGGTGATGCGGTCGCGGGCGGCGTCGGCGGACACGGTGATGACGGACAGGCCCTGCTTTTTATACTGCCGGCTCACTTGCACGATGGCGGGGAACTCGGCGACGCACGGCCCGCACCAGGTCGCCCAGAAGTTGACCAGAACGACGTGGCCTTTCTGGGCAGCGATGGCCTTTTGGATGGTCGGCGCGTCGGCGGGGACGGCGGTTGGGGCGGCTTGGAGGGCCGAGGGAATCAGAAGGGCAAAGAGAGGGATGAGAAGGGCGGGGGCAAGCCCCGCCCTGACACGGAGCGTCACGGTTATCCTCGCTTGATGGAACAGCCGAAGGCTTTCGTTGTCGCCCTCGCGATAGGCTTGCCGGCCAGAACCGCGTCGATGGCATCGGCCAGCTCGTGGGTCTTCGCGCTCGCCGGGTCCATGTCGTTATCAATGCGCCCGTGGTAGACCAATACGCCTTTGCTGTCAATGACATAGGTTTCCGGCGTCACGCGGGCGCTGTAGGCATCAGAGACTTTGTTGCCGGCGTCTACCAGGACGGGGAATGGGAAGCCATGCTGTTTGGTGAAGTCCGCGATCTCGGCCTTCGGCTCGTTCTGGTCCGAGTCAATGCCGACGAAGGCGACGCCTTGAGCGGCGTACTTATTCGCCAGAGACGTTATGCGTTCGTTGTACGCATTGGAGACGGGGCAACGGGTGGAGACGAACATCAGCACGGTCCCCTTTTTATCCTGTGCCAGCGTATCAAGCGCCATCTTTGTGCCGGTCGCCGCATCGGTCAGGGAGAAGGCCGGGGCAGCGGAACCGACTTTGGCCGGGCCGGCAGCCTTGAGCGCATAAGAGGCGGTCATCGTCCCGGCAGAAGCCGTGGGCTTGCCCTTGAGATCCGGGTGCGCCTTTACCCAGGCCACCCAGTCGTCCCCGCAGGTCATCAGGTGACCGTTCACGTTCTTGTCTACGAACGCGACTTTGCCGTCCGTCCCGATAATGTAAGTCACGCGATTGGCGATGTTCGCGCCGGGTATCAGGACGCCGTAACTCGCCGCCATCTTCTTCTCCGTGTCGGCCAGGAGCGTGTATGGGATGCCCTCTTTGGAGCAAAACGACTTGTGTGATTTGGGGTCCTGGACGCTGACGCCGTAGACCGTCACGCCTTCCGCCTGCAACGCGGGGTAGGCCGATGTCAGAGAGTGCGCTTCCATCGTGCAGCCGCCGGTGAAGTCGGCGGGGTAGAAGGCCAGCAGGATCGGGTGGCCCTTGTCCTGGGCTAGCGTGTGCGTTGTGCCGTCCTGGTCGGGGAGGGAATACGCCGGGGCCGGGGCGCCAACGGTTGGGGCGGCGGCCTCCATTTTGGCTTTGGCCTGCGTGAAGGCGACGGCGGTCACGGCGATGGAGGCCAACAGGGTGAACAAGACGGTGCGTTTGGCTCGGGTCATGGGTGGCAGGGCTTTCTAAAGCGACTTCTTCTTATACCCCAGGTACGGTCAAAACGTTCGCATTTTCCCTCGTCTTCTCAGCGGCTTGTGGGATCTGCTCGACGCGGACCTCCAGGGGCAGGCCGAACGTCTTCTCAAAGGCGGGGGCCTGGCCTTCCGTGGCCCAGACTTCTAGCTGCGCGTCGGCGTTTGCCCACAGGGTCATCCGTATGCGGTCTGGCTTGGACAGCTTCTCACTGACGACGGCCTTCACGATGGTCAGGTGGCTGCGGTCCAGGGCTTCGGCCAGGCGCAGGGCGCAGGAAAGGACGCGGATGAGGCGTTGGGTTTTAGCGTCCAGGCGGGCGAAGGCGGGCTGCTTGCGACGGGGCAGGCCCTTGCGATGGTACAGGGCCAGACTGGCGATGATCTCGATCTCGCGGTCATTGAAGCCGAGCAGCTCGGAGTGGCGAATCAGATAATACGAGTGCTGATGATGGTCCGTGTGCGAGACGAAAAAGCCCGCATCATGGAGGAGGGAAGCGTATTCCAGAAGCTCGCGGGCACGGCCATACTCGTGTAGACCCTGCGCTTTCCACTGGTCGAACAGGGACAGGGACAGATGGACGATGTGGGCAGCGTGGGCCTCGTCCACGCCCGTCGCCCGCATGAGCTGGCGGATGGAGCGGCGACGGGCGCCATCTTCGGTC
>JAYTRQ010000326.1:0-1627 GCA_043746125.1 Armatimonadota bacterium
GGCCGAACGCCGACGGAGTACCGGCGGGGGGTTAGGGGATGAGGCGGCCCCCCACCGACTCCACCTAAGCCGTCAGACGCCGCACGACCTCGTCCCAGCGCTCCGTGTCGAACCGCACCTGCCAGGCGAACGCCTTCCCCTTGCGGTCGTAATAGACGGCCATCGCCGCCCGCGCCAGGTGCTTCGGCTCGGTCGCAAGCAACTCCCCGGCCAGGCCCGAGTCGAACAGATACGCGACCGCCTGACGCCCGCCCAGACGCCAGGCTCGCCCACCCGCCCCGGCCGTCTCGGCAAAGACCCGGACGGAAGCGGCCGGGGCCGGGGCGGCCGCCTTGACGGGGATGAGTTTCGCGACCCTGGCGACAGACTTGGCGGCAGGCTTGGCGACAGACTTGGACGCGGCTTTCGGAGCGGCCTTCACAGCAGGCGTGGCCTTCACGACGGGCGCGGCCTTCACGACGGGCGTAGCTTTCACGACGGGCGCGGCCATCACGGCAGCGGGCTTGGGCGCAGCAGCCTTGGGGGCCACCTTCACCGGCGCGGCCTTTACGGAAGGCGCAGCTTGAACGGGCGCGAACGGCTCGTCGTCGAACAGGCTGGGCAAGGCAGGCGCGGCGAGTGATCTTCTCATGGGCGGGGTCCTCGGCGGGCGTAGGTTTTCTTCAAGTCGGTTTTCTTCGACGGACGGGTCTGAGCGAGATTCGTTCTGTCTACCTTCCCCAGCAGAGCGGTCATCTTCTGGGTGGACGGGTCGGCCCGCCAGGCACGGCCAAAGCCACGGTCGGAGCCGGCCGCGCCCAAGGCGAGCGGGATATCAAAGCGCAGTTCGCAGAGGGCATCCGTTCGCAGAAGCTCACTTCCCGCCGAAAAGGAGGGGAGTGAGGAGAAGTTATGGCAGAGCGGAGCAGCGTTCCCTGGGGAGCGCCCGTCAAGAAAGGCAAGCCCTCGCACCTGAATCTCCTCGTCCGAAACTCCTCCCCTTTCCGTTTCGGGGCTGGGTGCGGATGCGCTCGGGAAGACCCTTATGCCGGGCGAGTCACCCATTATAGCAAACAAAAGTTTGCCATGTCAAGCAGGTCTCAAGGGCGGGGTCCCCCCCGCCCTCTGGATGCGCCCGCTCAGTGGCCGCAACGGTCAAGGCAGGGGCAATTCAGTTGCTGAAGAGCGGCCACGGGGGGCCTTCTTTCCCCACGTCAGAACGTTGCGCCGATCGGGAAATGGGTCTGCCCCACCACCACCGAGTCTATCTTCGCCTCCGTCGTCGCCGCGTTGTTGTGGCTGCACACACACAGGCCGATCAGGGCGTCCGAGTTCATCGGCACGGTCGCCTGCCCTCGCGGCTGCCAGGCCTTGCCGTCCTTGGAGACGTAACCCGTCAGGACGTCGCCCACGCGGGTCAGCTTCACCCAGAACGGGGTCGGGGAGGGCACCTGGTCGGTCGTCTGCGTGTCACCACCCGTGCTTACGCGCCACTGAAACTCGGCCCCTTTGTCGGCATCGGGCGTCACCAGGACATCGGCACACTTGGAGCCGGGGTCCAGGGTCTCGCGCACCATCAGGCCCAGCTTGGTCCACTGGTCCCGGCGCTGGTACTGCACCACGCGGGCGACGATCTGGCCGTCCCCGT
>JAYTRQ010000327.1:0-5331 GCA_043746125.1 Armatimonadota bacterium
CGACAGCATTCTCACCCGTGCCGCCGCGAGCTCTATGGCGAGGGGGATGCCGTCCAGCCGGCGGCAGATCTGAGCGACGGCGGGTGTATTCTGCACCGTCAGCGCGAAGCCGGTCAGCACGGAGGCTCCCCGTTCCACGAATAGCCGGACGGCATCCACGTTCGCCGCCGAGTCGGGCGTCATCCCCTGCAAGTCCGGGACGGCGAGCGAAGGGACAGCCCACACGGTCTCACCGATCAGGCCCAGAGGCTGGCGGCTGGTGGTCAAAAGGCGCAGGGCGGGGCACTCGGCCAGCAGGCGGGATGTTAGGGTCGCGCAGGCGTTTAAAAGATGCTCGCAATTGTCCAGGATCAGCAGGAGGCGGCGGGGCCGCAGAGACGTCATCAGCGTGTCCGAGAGCGGAACGCCCGGCTCCTCCCGCACGCCCATCACAGCGGCGACCGACCGCGTTACCAGGGCCTCGTCGGTCAGCGGGGCCAGATCCACGAACCAGACCCCGTCGGGCTGGTCCTCCGCCCAGGACTCGGCCACCCGGATCGCCAGCCGCGTTTTGCCGACACCCCCCGGACCGGTCAGGGTAACCAGGCATGACTTGAAGAGCAGGGCGCTGACCGCGCTCGCCTCCTGCTCACGCCCGATAAGTTCGGTCAGAGGCCGGGGGAGCAGGCCGACCGGCCCGGCCTTCCTCTGTGTCGGCGGGGCCTCAGTGGGGAGCTGGCGCGCCTCGGCTCGCAGGCGCTGATACAGGGCGCGAGTCTCCGCCGCGGGTTCGGCACGCAGTTCCCGCTGAAGCAGCAGGCGCAGATCGCGGTAGGTGAGGAGCATCGCACCCCAGTCGCCGCTGCGGGCCAGGGCGGTCATCAAGTCACGCTGCGCGACCTCATGGTAGGGGTCGGTGGCAATGATGCGCCGCAGATACGTCACGGCGACCGCAGGCTGTCCCTGAGACATCGCCGCCGACGCCAGGCTCTGAAGGGCTAAGAGGCAGGCCTGACTGCGCGACTCGCGCTCGGACAAGGCCCATTCTTCCAGACAGTCTTCCAGCAGGGGCCTCCCCTGAAGCGCCACCGCCCGCTCCAGCGAGGCCAAATCGCCCGCCCGCAGCGCGGCGTCGAACGCCAGCACGTCTACGGACGCACCCGCCGCGTCGAACGCCAGCGTCCGGGCCGTGGGGGACACGATCCGGACGCTCTCCCCCCCATTGCCTGGCGCAGGTCGGCCAGCGTCTGCCGGAGGCTCACCAAGGCCTTCTCCTCGGTCGTCTCCGGCCAGAGTGTCCCCGCAAGCCAGGCTCGCTCCACGGGGCGGCCGTCACGCAGCACTAAGAGCGCCAAAAGCCACTGCCCTTTGCGCGAGCGCAGGCGAGGTAGTGCTTCCCCGTTCACTTTGGCCTCGAAAGGCCCGAACAGGCGGACGTCGCACGCAGGCGTCTCGGCGGCGCAGGCGCTTAGTACGTAACCAAATTGGGCTTTCATAGCTACGACGCAGGTTAACCGCTTCGTCACGCTTTTCCTGCTTTCCCGTCAACGCCCGCGTCACGCTTCAAAGTGTATGCTAAGTCCAGACACTCCCAAAGCAGGCCCGCGCGGCGTTTTACCAAAGTACCTAGCGGAGCGGAGCAGCGTCGGCAGCCTGCTTGGGAGCGTCTCTCGCTTGACCGAACCACTCTAAAAGAAGGAGACCTGACAATGTTCAATCCCTACGCCGTCGCCGAGCGGTACTCGCGCCGTGCGCTCATCCTCGCCGTACTGCTGGCCCTGCCGGCCGCCGGGCTGCCACGGCTGGCCCTGGCCGCGCCCCTCGTCACCGGCACACTCACCGAGACGGGACAGCTTCTCGTCGCCGGAAGCCCCGTCACCGGCTCCTATGACCTCCAGTTCCAGCTCTTCAACGCCGCCACGGGGGGCACCCAGGTCGGCACGACACAGAGCCTCCCCGCCGTCCCCGTCGCCGACGGCGTCTTCTACGCCGAGATCAACTTCGGGGCCGTCATCGGCACGCCCGGACTCTACTTGCAGACCTCGTACCGCAAGGCGGGCACCACGGCGTACACGACCGAGACGCCGCGCAAGAAGCTCTTCGAATCCGGCTACGCCGACTACGCCACAGAGGCGGGCTACGCGGCTACGGCCGGCAGCGCGGGCACAGCGTCCGTCTCCAACAGCACCAAGGCACTCTTGACTAAGGCCCTGTCTGCGACCGCCCCGGCGATAGGCCAGGTCCTGACGTATAACGGTGCGCTCTGGGAGCCGCAGACGCCCGCGCCGGACGCGACTTACACGGCCGGGGCAGGCCTGGCCCTGGCCGGAAGGCAGTTCTCCATCCTCAACGGCGGCGTCACGGCCTCCATGCTCGGCGCGGGATCGGTGGGGGCGGGCGCCATCGCCATGCCGCTCAGCCTGAGCGCGGATAATAACGGCGGCGCGTCCTTATTGGTCAATAACGCGAGCGGCTACGGCCTCTATGGCAGCAGCGCGTCCCCAGTCTTCTCTGGCACCTACGGCGTGAACATTCTCAGCGGTGACAACGGCTCGCTCGGCGGCTACGTCAACGGCACAATCGAGCCTGCGGGCGTCATCGGCTCCGACAGCAGCAACAAGGGCTTTAGCAGCTACGGCGTTTACGGAAGCAGCATTACGGGCTTCGGCGTTTACGGAAGCAGCCTCAACAGCTACGGCGTTGAGGGCGACACCGGCGGCAGTTCCGCGGCGGGTGTCATCGGCTCCGCCAGCACCGCCGGCAGCGTTGCCGTTTACGGCCAGAATACGGCGACCGGCGACTTGGGCGTTCTCGCCTCCAAAATCACCCTAGGGACTGCCACGGTAGGCGTCGGCGTGTACGGCACCGATCCAGCGAACGGCATCGGCGTCCTTGGCACCAGCAACACTGGCTATGGCGGCTACTTCCAGTCGGGAGGCGCGAACGGCCTCTACGGCGAAGCCTTAGCAACTAATGGCAATGGCATCGTCGGCGTCGCCAACTCCGGGTCGGGCGCTTACGGCGTCTACGGCTCAAGCACCAGCGGCTTCGCGGGCGTCTTTGTGGGCAAGGTCAGCATATCCGGCGATCTGCACGTCACCGGGGCGATTACGGCGGGCACCAAGGACTTCAAAATAGACGACCCGCTCGACCCGGCCGGCAAGTACCTCTCCCACGCCTGCATCGAGAGCGATCAGATGGCTGACCTTTACAGCGGCAACGCCGTCACCGACGGCGCGGGCAATGCCGTGGTTACCCTGCCACGGTGGTTCCAGTCGCTCAACACGGACTTCCGCTACCAACTGACCTGTCTGGGACAGTTCGCACAGGCCATCGTCGCCACGAAAGTCCACGACAACGCCTTCAGCATCAAGACGGACAGGCCAAACGTCGAAGTCTCCTGGCAGGTGACAGGTATCCGCCGGGACGCCTATGCGCTGGCCCACCCGCTGCAAGTGGAGGAGGACAAGCCCGCCGAGGAGCAGGGCCTGTTCCTGCACCCGGCCGAGCAGGGCCAGCCGGAGGAGCAGGGCATCGGCTATCAGAGGCAACTGGCACACGAGGCGCACACCTCCAAGGGGCCTTAATCCACCCGCCGAACCCAAAAAGCGGCCACCGGAACTCTCCGGTGGCCGCTTTGCCGTCTCTGTCATTCCGTTGGGGCCGTCTCCTCTTGTGGAGGCTGCGGTGGCCTGGGGATACGCTTACTTTCGGCGTCCTCCACCTCAACCGGCCCATAATATGCAATGGGATTGCCGACGCGCAAGGCCCAACCCTGGTCGCCGTAGCTCCAGTGCCACCACTCGCCCACGTAGTTGGTCAGGCCCGCGCCCTCCATCGCCCCGATCAGCAGCAGGCGGTTCACCCTAGCTGCCTCCGAAAGCTTATAATAGTAGGTTGGCGCAGACTCCCAGCCTTCAATGGGCGACGTAAAGTCCAGTGTCTCGCCGCCCATCCCGACTAGGCCGACGTCCAGGGCGCCGCCGGTCACGTGCGGCGGCGGGGAGACGTCGTCGGGCGGCGCGACCATGCGGTTCAGCATCCGGGCCAAGGTCGCCCGCGACCACTCCGGATGCTTCTCCGACATCTCCTTGGTGAAGTTCTCGCGGATACCGCGCTGCATAGGGAGGGTCCGAAGGGCCGTCCCGACCGTCAGTGTCAGCCCGTTCGGCAGGCGATCCTGGACCTCATTCACCATGCCGGCTACGGTCTCGCGCAGAAAGGGCAAGCAGCCCGAATGCAGCACGACGTGGGGGCAGAAGTCCCGCAGGTCTACCAAAGGCTCTCCGGCGTCCACGATGGGCACGGCGCGGAGTGCTATCAGGGGTTCGCCGAAGGAGCGTAGGTCAAAGCGTTTGTCAAAGCCAGGCTTAGCCCGGCTGGAAGCAGTCTCGGCAGTCAAGGTCACAGGTCGTAAACTCCGTCATAAACGATTTGGGCTGGGCCAACCATGTCCACGGACGCGTTCCGGTCCGGCCAGGTGATTCGCAATGTCCCGCCCGCCGACACGACGTCTATAGGCTTCTCGCGCCCGCTGAGTTCACGGGCGATGGCGGCTACGCCCACCGCGCACGCGCCCGTACCGCAGCCCAGCGTCTCCCCTGCCCCGCGCTCCCAGATACGGACGCCGTAGCGGCTCTCATCCAGCAGTACAGCCCAAAGGACACTGGTTCGCTCTGGGAACAGCGGGTGGTTCTCAATCAGCGGCGAGACCATCTGGAACGTCTCTTCATCAGGCGGGGCGTAGTCAAAAATGACCGTGTGCGTGCTGCCCGTGTTGACGACCGTAATGGGATATGTCTTATCGCCCGCGGTGAACGGGTAGGCGATGATCCGATCACCGGGCGGGGCCACGAAAGGCAGGTCGGCCGGTTCAAACTTAGGGATGCCCATCTCGACCCCAAACGTGCCGAAACGCCCATCTTCGCCGACTTCCAACAGACGGACACCTTGGACACCTTCAGCGGTTCTCACGGTGAACTCCGTATGGCCTCCAAGCCAGCCCGCTCGGTGCGCCCACAGCGACACGCAGCGCAGGCCGTTCCCACAGGTGTCTTCCGTGCCGTCCGGGTTGAACATCCGCATCCTAAACGTGGCGTCGGGCGTCTCCCGCGAGACAGTCAGCAAGCCGTCCGCGCCGATGCCGAACTTCCGGTCACACGTTCGTATCACAAGCGCCGGTAGATTCACGTCCGGCGGCAGATATTCCCCAGCGACGACCACGAAGTCGTTCCCGACGCCCTGCATCTTGGTAAAGCGCATAGTCCCTCAAACGCGTGGGGCGTGACGCGGGTTCCCCGCATTCAGGCGCAGCAGGATCAGGGCCAGCAGTACGGACGCGAACGGCACGAG
>JAYTRQ010000328.1:0-1620 GCA_043746125.1 Armatimonadota bacterium
CGCTACCAGCCGTCGGGCGAGACGCATCTGGTCGAGAAGCACGTCCAAGTCGCGCCCGGCGAGGTGTTGACGGGCGAGTATTTCCCGACGGTGATGGAACATGGAAAGATGGTGTAGCCGCTTCGAGCAGTTGAAAACTGCTCGCGAGGTGAGGCACCCTCCGGGTGGAAGAAGGCAGGCAGAGGCTCACTGTCTGCCGTCCTAAGCTCCTTTACCCGGAGGGTGTTCACCTCGCGAGCGGTTTTCAACCACTCGCTCTGCCCGTCCTGCTCCCTCTGCCCCCCGCCCGTCGGGTATACTCCTCGCACCCACTCTTTTCTACTGAAAAGGCATCCCAAAGGCCCCTTATGACAACCACCCTCCGCCCGGTCTCCCTCCGCTGTGAGTACCGCACCAACCCATTAGGCATTGACACGCCCGCCCCGCGCCTCTTCTGGACTTTGGACGACCCCGGACGGCGCGGCGCAAGGCAAAGCGCCTATCAGATTTTAGCCGACGACGGCGCTCTGTGGGACACCGGCAAAGTGCCGTCGTCGCAGACGACCCACGTGCCCTATGCCGGGCCGGCCCTGACCACCGGCCGGCGCGTCTCGTGGAAGGTCCGCGTCTGGGACGAGAACGGTCAAGAATCGGACTGGAGCGCCCCGGCCTTCTGGCAGATGGGTCTGCTGTCGCCCGCCGACTGGACCGCCCACTGGATCAGCTTCTTCGCCGGGCAGCCCCATCTAGACATGACCCAATCACCCTACTTGCGCCGCGAGTTCACCGCCGCCAAACCCGTCAAGCGGGCGACGCTTTCGGCCACGGCACGGGGCGTCTACACCCTCTCGCTGAACGGGAAGCGGGTGGGGGACGCCCACTTTGCGCCGGGCTGGACCGACTACGCCAAGCGCCTCGCGTACCAGACGCACGACGTCACCGATCTAGTTCAAGACGGCGGCAACGTTCTCGGGGCCATCCTGGGGGACGGCTGGTATATGGGTTTCGTCGGCTTTGCCGGGCCGGACCAGAAGCAGCGGGCGCACTACGGCGGCCGGACGCAGTTACTGGCGCAGCTAGACATTGAGTACGCAGACGGCACACGCGAGACCGTCGGCACGGATGGCGAGTGGCAGGGCGCCGTCGGACCGATTCTCTACTCCGACATGCTGATGGGCGAGTCCCATGACGCCCGGCTGGAAATGCCCGGCTGGGACACTGTAGGCTTCAACGCCTCGGCTTGGGGAGCAGTCCAGGTGGATGAGAACCGAGGCGACGTGCCCCTGGTCGCCCAGATTGACCCGCCCGTGCGTCTGACCCAAGAGATGCCCGCCAAGTCCGTCACGCAGCCTCTGCCCGGGACCTACGTCTTTGACCTCGCGCAGAACATGGTCGGCTGGGCGCGGCTCAAGGTCCAGGGGCCGGCCGGAACGATCGTCCGCCTGCGCTTCGGCGAGACGGTGAACCCCGACGGCACGCTGTACGTCGCCAACCTGCGCTCGGCCAAGGCGACCGACATGTACGTACTCAAGGGCGGCGGCCCGGAGGTTTGGGAGCCTGATTTCACTTTTCATGGCTTCCGCTACGTCGAGTTGACGGGCTTTCCGGGTGAACCCCTCTTAGACGCCGTCACGGGCTGCG
>JAYTRQ010000329.1:0-1619 GCA_043746125.1 Armatimonadota bacterium
CGCCGCACGGCGTCTGCCTTGCGCGATTCGGGCCGCGTCGTCGTTGCGGCCAGTTCCAAGGCGTTCAGGGCCGTGCGGGCGTCCCCGTTGGCCTTGTCAATCAGATGGGCGCGGGCGTCGGGTTCCAGCACGACGTTCAATCCGCCCAGCCCGCGCTCCGGGTCGGAGACCGCCCGGTCCAAAAGCTCGCCTAGCTGCTCGTCGCTCAGGGACTCGAACGTGAACACGCGGGCGCGGGAGAGCAGCGGGGCGTTGACCTCAAAGTAGGGGTTCTCGGTCGTCGCGCCGATCAGCACGACGGTCCCGTTTTCCACGTGGGGCAGCAGGGCGTCCTGCTGCCCTTTGTTGAACCGGTGGATCTCGTCAATGAACAGCACGGTCTTCTTGCCGTACAGCCGCCGCCGGGTCGCCGCCGCCTCAATGACCTTCCGCAAGTCGGGGATGCCCTGCGTGACAGCCGAGAAGTTCTCAAAGCTGGCCTGAGTCCGTTGGGCGATGATGTTGGAGAGCGTGCTTTTACCGACGCCCGGTGGCCCGAAGAAGATCACCGACGTTAGCGCATCCTCTTCAATAGCCCGCCGCAGGAGGCTGTCTGGGCCGAGGATGCGCGTCTGCCCGACGAACTCTTCCAGCGTCCGGGGCCGCATCCGGGCGGCGAGGGGCGTATTGGGGGCGGTCTGGGGTTTTGCGGCCGTGCCGTCGTCGAACAAATCCATGCTCACATTGTAGCAGAAAAGGGGAAGCCAAATGACCACTTTGTCGGAACTTCGGTCGCTGACGCCGGACCAGCGTAACGCTTTCCTTGCCGCCTATCTCGGCTGGGTCCTGGACGCCTTCGACTTCTTCGTCGTCGTCTTCGTCCTGAAGGACATTGAACATGAGTTCCATGCCACGGCCAAGGCCGTCTCGCTGTCCCTGACGTTCACCCTCGCCTGCCGGCCATTGGGCGCGTTCCTGTTTGGGCTGGCAGCCGATAGATTCGGCAGGCGTCTGCCGCTCATGGTAGATGTCCTTTTGTATTCTGCGCTAGAGTTAGCGTCCGGGTTTGCCCCGACTCTGACCAGCTTCATTGTCCTACGCGCCCTATTCGGCGTGGCGATGGGGGGCGAGTGGGGCCTGGGTGCGTCGCTCGCGCTGGAAAGTACCCCGGCCAAGATGCGGGGGCTGCTATCGGGCATCTTGCAGCAAGGCTACCCCGTCGGCTACCTACTAGGCGCGGTCGTTTACCCGTTCGTCGTGCCTTATCTGGGCTGGCGCTGGATGTTCTTCGTCGGCGTCCTGCCCGCCTTGCTGTCCCTGTTCATTCGCACCAAGGTCAAAGAGTCGCCGGCCTGGCTGGAAGGACGCCGCAGTCGGGAGCGGACTGACTACGTCCAGGTGATACGTCGGCACGGCGGCCTGTTCTTCTACCTCGTTCTGCTGATGACTGCCTTCACGTTCATGTCGCACGGGACCCAGGACCTGTACCCGAAGTTCTTACAGGTGCAGCGCCATTTCAAGCCGCCCACCGTGAGCGCCATCGTCATCGTCTACAACGTCGGGGCGCTCCTCGGCGGCATCGCGGTCGGGTCGCTGTCGCAGAAGATCGGACGGTGCAAGGCCATTGTCATCTTCGCGCT
>JAYTRQ010000330.1:0-5316 GCA_043746125.1 Armatimonadota bacterium
GGCAAGAGCCACCTCTACCAACAGGTGAGCCCCTACGCCCACCTCGTTAGTGGGGGCAAGGCCAGCGTCGCCCGGATGTTTGTGAACAACGCCACCGGACAGCGCGGCCTCGTCTGTCAGTACGACGTCGTTTGCTTCGATGAGGTCTCTGGGGTCTCGTTCGACAGCAAAGATGGTGTCAACATTATGAAGGGGTACATGGAGTCCGGGGAGTTCAGCCGCGGGCGTGAGAGCATTCGCGCTGACGGCGGCATCATGATGGTGGGGAACTTCGACGTCGACGTCGAGCACCAGCAGCGCATCGGTCACCTCTTCGGCCCGATGCCCCCGGAGATGCGCGATGACACCGCGCTGATGGATCGAATCCATGCCTATTTTCCCGGTTGGGACGTCCCCAAAATGCAGGGCGACTTGTTCACCGACCACTTCGGCCTAGTCAGCGACTTCCTCTCCGAATGCTGGGACCGCCTGCGGGGGGAAACACGCCTAGGTGTGATCCTGGGGAGGGTGGACTACGGCGGGGCGCTTTCAGGCCGCGACACCACTGCCGTCAACCGGACCGTCAGCGGTCTGCTGAAGCTGCTCTACCCAAGTGACACACTGCCGATCACGGATGAAGACCTGGAGTGGGCCGTACGGCTCGCCCTAGAGTGCCGCCGCCGTGTCAAAGAGCAGCAAAAGCGCATTGGCTCCGTCGAGTTCCGCAACACCCAGTTCTCCTACCGGATGGGTGAGGGCGGCGTCGAGACGTTCGTTTCCACCCCCGAACTTCAGAGCGCCGAGGGCATCGGCACCGACCCTCTGCCGCCCGGTCATGTCTGGGGCATCAGTCCTGGCGGCCCGGACGAGGGACCGGGCCTGTACCGAATCGAGGTGACAGAGATGCAAGGCTCGAACGTGCGGATCACCAACGTCTCACCGCCCGGTCCGCTCCGGGAGAGTGTGCAGACGGCGTATCAAAATCTCCTCGCCAACAATCAGGCACTCATCGGTGACCGTGACGCCCGTCAGCACGAGTTGAACGTGCAGGTGCGGGCTATGGACGTGGCCCGCAGTGGATTTCTACTCGGTGTGCCTCTTTTGCTGGCCTTCGGCTCCGCCCTGCTCGCACGGAGCCTTCGCGGGGGAATGATCGTCATCGGGGGCCTAAGCGTGGGCGGCAGCTTTGAGGCGATCCATAACGCAGTGAGTTTAGTGGAACTCGCGGTGGAGAAGGGCGCGAGCACAGTTATGCTACCAGTGGGACTACGCCGTCAACTCAACGACCTCTCCGACGACATGGCCACCAAGATCACGCTGCTCTACTACACCGATGTCCGTGACGCGCTTGTGAAAGGGATCGCGGAGTGACACTGCAGGAAGAAAAGTAGGCGGGCGTCGTCGGACAACGATTATTTGCTCCAAATACTGCCTCAAACCAATCAGGAAGACAAAGCCGATAATTAAGATGCTCTCGGCCTGCCGGCCTCCTGCCAGACTCTTGCCTTTTGTGAGGTTCCCGGCTATAATGGCCCTGACGGTGTTTAAGCAGTACAGCCGCCTCATTCCCGTTGATCTTTGACACTTTAAGCGGTGTGGAGGTTTTTGCGATGCTTTTTGGTTTCCCTAACAGATGTTGTTTCCTAACGCTTTTCCTCCTCACAGGTTCGCTTCACAGCGGGATGTCACAGGCTCCTTCCTCGTTGCACTGGACTACTACCGACGGCGACCAGTTCCTCGAAGCCGACGCGGCCAGCCTGCACCTAAAGCCCCGCACCACCGGGACCAGCCCTGGCGTGGTCAACGCCACCGCTAAACTGAGCCTCCCCGACACGCAGAAGTGGCAGGTGTCGTTCGACATCCGGTTCGGCGTTTTGCGGGATCAGGCCAGTTCCTTCCATCTCTCCCGAGGCGGCAAAGACCTCGGCCGGGTCGCGGCGGACGGCTTCTTCAAGCAGATGGGCGTCTTTCTCGGCAAGGACAACGAGGTCGCCGCGCCCGGTGCCGACACGAACTGGCATCACTTCACCTACGTCAGCGACGGCAGCACCCTTACGGTTCGTCTGGATGACCGGCAGGTCGGCTCGGGCGCGGCTCAGAGCGCCCCCGACAGCCTCATCCTGGGGAACGGCCAGGACATGAGGGTCCCCTGCCATCAGGAAGGCGTCTGGGTCCGAAACATCCTAGCCAGTGCCACGGTTGACGTTATCCCGCAGCAAGCGCCGCCTGCAACGGCTTCGCCCGTCCCGAAAGGCGGTTACGCTCCGCTGGAGAAGAACGGCGTCGATAAGGCTCCTATGACCCAACTTCCAATGCCGAATGTGGAGCCGGCAATACAGGCGAAAGTAGAGCCGGCGATACGGGCGGATGAAATCATAGCGAACACCAAGCAGGCGCTCTCAGATGGTCTTGTCAATGTGAAGGCAGGCAATTGGACGGACGCTTACGACAGCTCGACAATCGTCGATTTCGCCGTGACGAACAGCAGTAAAAAGGCCATCGCGTTCTGGACGACGCCCACCATAAAGTTCGGGGACGGTACGGAGGGGGCAATACAGTCGGGTTCCGTCAGCGGCACCCCGTTCCGAAGCTATGCGTCCCAAGTTCGGCAGATCATATCCCGTGCGATGAGTGGTGAGCCAGGTTTCCAGTTCACCGGCCAAAACCAGGGTGTGGAAGTCTCGAAAATCGAAGACACCGTGATCAAGCCTGGGCAGACGCTCTATTTCCATTGTGGGACATACAAAGGCAATGCCGCATCCCTTCCCGTCGGCGTCAGGTTCAAGGGGGGTGGATGGGACGTCATTACACTGAAAGTTTTCCTGACCCGGAACGATGCCCCTTACTGAAAGGGGCCGGGGGCGACAAGGAAGAGTCGTTGTGTTCCAGCCACCTCAAGCGGCAGTTCCGCTCAAGCAGCGTTGAGGAACAGGGAGATCAAGGCTATCGCATCTGGTGCTGTCGCTATGTCAATCATTTCGGTCGCCTTTTTCTTCGGTGTTCACTTTGGCCTGCATTACGGCACCGTCTCCTTTCAATCGCCCCGTCATGGAAGAGGGCCGGAGACCTTTGGAGACTAAGACTTCTAGGATAGAGTACGCCGTTGTTCGCGCGAGACCTTGCCGATGGGGCATGAAGTTGCGTTCAGGGTGACAACGCATTCTGTTCAGGTTCAGACGTTTGTCAACCGCGCCCGTCGCTCGCGACGATAGTCTCAGGCGACCACGTTCGGATGACAGGAGCCACGTTCTATACACCCCTCCAATTCTACTGCGTCCCCGATTTCCGTTTCACCACTTGGCGTCAATTTTGCACACTGGTCTCACTATAACCCCTGGAAGGATTCGTGATGCGCTTCTCTGCCCGACGTTTCTGTTTTATCCTTGCTGTAGCTACCCTCCTTTGCCCTTCCCGACCGGCCGCCGCGCAGAAGGAAGTCTTGGAGGAGGTCGCCCTCAGTCCGACCGATAGCACTGTCTTCTGCCAGACCGGCGACCGGCTACTGATCAAGGGGTCGTTCGCCATGCCCCGTGACTATGACAACTGCCTCTTCTGCGTGGACAATGCCGTCGTGTCCCAACGTGGGCCGACCCTGGGGCGAGACGATTACGCATTCCCCTGGACCGCCACCGCACCCAGCGCTCATCTCGTTCAGATCTATTACACGATGCAGCCACAGGGCAAGGCGCTCGCGAGGCGGATGTGGATCAACGTCTCGGTCGCTCCCCCGGCCGCCCTCCACGGGCTTCCGGCTCAGGCGGTGGCGGACACGCTCGTAACCGCCGCCGGCACCGATCCCCATTCCTTCCCGCTGGCCCGCGTGGACTTCTACTTCCAGGGCAAGCCGGTCGCCTCCGCCACATCCCCCCCCTTCTCCGCGACGCTGCCTATTGAGGCGGTCACGGACGCTGGCACCTATCCTGTCAAGTTCGTGGCCTACGACACGGCGGGGCACCCCTTCCACAGTCATACATTCCAGATGGAAGTGCCCCAGCGGGTCCAGCCCTTGGTCGCCGCCGACCTTACGGTCCAGAAGGCGGAGGATCGACCTACGGTGGCTGTGACGATCTTGCCCGGTGTGAAGGCGGCCAGGGCAAATTACTGGATCGCCCCCTCGGGCGGCGACGACTGGCAGGCGCTGGCCGAGTCCACGTCCCCATCCTTCTCCTCCCCCGCAGACCTGTCGCGCTACCCGACCGGCTCGTACCGGCTGAAAGTCAAGGTCACGTCTCCCGCCGGAGCCGTCTACGAAAGCCAGGTCGCCGACTTCACCTTCAAGAACGGCCCGGATGACGAGCGTCAGGCGAAAGAGGCGAAGGATAAGGCGGACGCGGACGCTATCCTCGCCAAGCGGCAGGCGGAGGTGGATGCCAAGCAGGCCGCGATTGACCACGTCACAAACGAGGAGGCCGCCAACCTCCAGAACTTCTACCCGCGCCCCGGCTTTGACGCGGCGATCTTCCGGCAGCAGGCTGCGGACCTGGCGTACTATGAGCCTGAGAAGCGACGGGGGGCGGTGGGGACCGTCCACGGCCTTTCTGTCCTCACGCGGGATGACGTGCCTGTGATTGGCAGGCCGACGACGGTCACGGCGCTCGTGCGGTCTGGCAGCGGGCAGGTCACCTTCCTCGCCTACTCGGCGGACGACGCTAGGATCGCCGCCCAGCAGGCCGCCGAATACTGCAAGATGGCGACCGGGTCATACTTCCGGTGGGACTGGACGAAGTACGACCTGACGGTGGGCTATCTTGAGAACGAGGCCAAGAACTCGGGTCCCTCCGCCGGGCTGGCCGATTCCGTCGCCATCATGTCAGCGGCCGTCAACCTGCCTGTGGACGATTCGGTCGCCATGACGGGGGCAATCACGCTCCAGGGGCAGGTCAAGGCGGTCGGCAGGGTGGACTACAAGGCGGAATCGGCCTTCCGGGATACGAACGTCCACACGCTGATCATCCCGGCCGAGGCCGTGCCGGTGGCGGACCTAGTGGCCCTCTATACCTCGGAACCGGCCCTGTGCTTCAACCGGCGCATCGTGCTGGTGAGGACGGTGGATGACGCTCTGCGGGAGTCCATCGTGGGGTGGCAGCGGGGGGACTACCTAAAGGCGGAAAAGTTGGTGCAGGGTGGGATGCGTCACTTCGCTCGGGGCGAGGACGACCTGGCGCTGGCGGCGTTCCACGCGGCCCACGACCTGGACCCGAACAACTGGACCGTGACGTATTGGATCGCCCTGGTCGGGCTTACGAGGCAAGAGTCGCGCAACGATGCCGCATTGAAGGCAACGGTCCAGCGGTAGCAGCATGAGCGCCGTATCTGGGGCGGTCATTCACAGGGAGC
>JAYTRQ010000331.1:0-5314 GCA_043746125.1 Armatimonadota bacterium
AGCTGGCCGGCCAGGTTGCGGACATCGCCCGCAGGACGCCCGGCGCGTACCAGGTCTCGACCTCCTGGGCGACCGAGAAGCCGACCTACCGGCTGGACGTGGACGCCGCCCGTGCTGCCGAGTTGGGGCTGAACCCGTCGGACGTAGCCGACCAAGCCTACTACGCGATGAGCGGCGGGCTGACCAATGAATTCTACCGCCTGCCTAACGTCCGGCAGGACACGATTGACGTGCGCTATAAAGAAATCCAGAGACGCAGTCCCTACGACCTGTTGCAGATGTCCATCACCGCGCCGGGCGGGCAGCAGGGAAACGGCATGCAGGTTCCGCTCAAGACGCTGGCGACCCTGACGCCGCAGATGTCACCCACCATCGTTGAACACGACGGCTTGCAGCGAACGGTCTCCGTTCTAGCCTACTACCGGAAGGGTGGCCCTCCCTCAATGGACTTGGCGATGGCGATCATCACGAAGGCGTCCTCACAGCTAAACTTCCCGCCCGGCTACTCGCTACAAATGCGCGGCGACATGACGCAAATGATGGACTCGTTCGCCCGGCTCCTCCGGGGCCTGGAACTCTCCGTGCTGCTGATCTTCCTGGTGCTGGTCGCCCAGTTCCGGGGCCTCCTTGCTCCGTTTCAGATGGTGCTTTCGATCCCACTGGAACTGTCCGGCGTCTTCCTCGGCCTGTGGCTGGCGCACCAGGCGTTCAGCAGCGTGAGCATCATGGCCGTGATCGTGCTGACAGGCATGGACATCACGACGGCGATCCTGCTCATTGACCAGATCATGCGCCGTCGCGCCGAGGGGAACCTGCCACGAGATGAGGCCGTCGCCTTGGCCTGCCGGGATCGCCTGCGGCCCATCCTGATGACCTCTCTGATTACCATTATCACCATGCTCCCGGTCGCCCTCGCCCCCAGGACAGGCATGGACGCCTACCAGCCGCTCGGCACGGTCATCGTCAGCGGCCTGCTCGTGGGTACGCTGCTCTCGCTGCTGGTGATCCCGGTCATGCATGTCGCCGTGGACGATTTAGCCAGTTGGCTTCACAGGCGGCGGGGTCTGGGCAAAGTTGCGGCCCCATGCCTGTGTCTGCTGCTCATGGGAACCCTTCCCCACCCGGCGAATGCAGACGTGCCGACGCTGACGGCCAGCAGTTCGCGGCTATCCCTCCAAGATGCCGTCGCCGTCGCTCTGGCAAACAACTTGACTCTGAAAGAGGCACAGGCCGACGCGGACGCCGCCCTCGCCGGAGCGCGGTCGGTCAAGGCACAGGCCAGCCCCAGCCTCTCCGCGACCACCTATGCCACGACCGGGGACTCGTCCAACGTCTTCACGACCTCCCCCGGTGTCGGTCCACAGAACCTGTTCAACGTCCCGCCACGCGGATTCGCCGATCAGAACCTGATGCTGATGATTCCCCTCTCCACCGGAGGCCGCCTCGCGGGACGCATCCAGGCAGGGCGGAGTCAGGCCGCAGCAGCTACGTCCTCTTTAGACGCGGCGCGGCTCTCGGTGTCCGAGAGCGTGACCGAAGCCTACGTGACAGCCCTCCTCCGGCAGAGCCTCGTGGACGCGGCCCAGTCCCGGCGCAACGCCGAGGACGAGCAGGTAAGGGTGACACAGGAAAAGGTGAATACAGGGCGGTCCGCGCCGGTAGAATTGCTGCGTGAGCAGGCGGAACAGGCCGACGCCCAGCAAGCGCTGCTCCGGGCACAGAACGAAGTGGAGCTGGGGCAGGTCAACTTGAAGGTCATTTTAGGCGTGTCCCAGGATTCGACGATCACCCTCTCCGACACATTGGATGGCCTGGCCGAGCAGCTCTTCTCCCTACCTGCCAACTTGCGGGAAGCACAGCGCCTCGCCCTGGCCCGACGCCCTGAACTCGCTGCCGCCGCACAGATCGCCGAGGCGGCAAGGGCATCTGTTAGAGACGCCCAGGGAGCGTATCAGCCGCAGGTGTACGGGGTCGCAATGGGGGACGCGATGGCACTGATGCAAGGCCAGAGCCGCGTGGGATACTCGGTTGGCATCACGGCCAGCCTGCCGCTCGTAGACGGGGGGCAACGAAGGGCCGATGTGGACGCCGCCAAAGCGCGAACGGCACGGGCCGAGGCCGAGGCGCAGGCCGTTCGGCAAACGGTGACTCAGGAAGTCACGGCGGGGTGGCTGAACTTTCAGGCGGCAGCGGAAGCGACCAAAGCCGCCGGAGCCGGTCTCACTGCCGCGAAAGAGGGATACAGGCTGGCAGACCTGCGGTACAACGCCGGAAAGTCCATTGCCGCCGAACGGCTAGACGCGCTGGCGGCTCTGACACGGGCGCGAAGCAGCGAGGCGCAAGTTACGTCTGATTTAGTCACTGCCAGGGCAAGATTACAACAGGCCATCGGCGTGTGACGCTTCCAAAAGGGAGTTGAACACCTTTTCTCATGGACATGAACAGTTGCTTCTACCGAGGCCGCCGCCCGCCCTCGCTTCTCGTAGGCGAAAATGCTGATTCTAAGCTGAATGACCATACAGAGGGTTTAGATTTCTGGCTCCCAGAAAACACGGTTGCCTCTCCTTGCCATAGACTTAGGGGAAGGAAAAGGCTAGAATAGCGGATAGGGCTGCCACGGGATAGATTTGAAGCCCATGGAGGTTTCTGCCCAGCCAAACGTCAGCCACATCCGTACCAGTCACCGGTCACATAGGGTCAGGGTTCCCCTGCCCTCTTCTCTTCAAGGAGTCCCTCATGCGCCACAGCCACCGTTTCGCCTCCTGCCTCGCCCTGACCGCCCTCGCCCTGCCCGCGTGGGCCGACGCGCCCAAGACGCCCCCGGTGGGCGGTACGGCCCATCCCGTGCTGGACAAACTGGTCGGCAAGCACGAAGTCGTGGGCCTAACCGAACGCGGCGGCAGCCGCTTCCTAGGCCGGGTCCTCTCCGGCGACCACGGGCTGTACGTCGTGCAGACGTTCCACTACGTCAGCTCACCCGCAACTACGCTGCAAACGACCACGGTGACGACGTTCACGGCCAGAGGCAGGCCAAAGACTTCACGGGTGACGAGGCGGGTGACAAGTCAATCCGTTCTCGCGGACGACGTGGCCGTCCGCGCCCTCCTGAGCGGGGTAGCCGGGCCATCCTACCACCCGCACGAGGAGACTGCCGGGCGCGAGATGGTGGCTGCTACAGACGTGATTTGCATCCAGGAGCTTTCACCACCGGCCAAAGCCAAGGCCCCCTCCCTGCTCATGTCGCCCGCCAATGCCCCACCTCTGAATCTGCCGGCTTCGACCGGCTGGACGATAAAGACGCTCTGGGCCTCAGCCGAACTGCCGGCCTCGAAGGCCTCTGGGAAAGCCTTGGCGAAGTAGCCCGTTCCGCCGAAGAAAGCGAATGCCCACGCCCGCCGCAATCGCAGCGGGCGTTCTCTTTGTGGTACACTCTTACTGTCAACACTGGGGTTACGCCGCAAACGTTCCATCGTCTTCGAGGCGAAGTCTTGCTGGAACCAAGAGAGATCACCGATGCCTGACCTGTGGGCGTCCCCTGCTGCGCCCCACGCCCTCGTCTCCCTTGCCGCCGCCCCGTCGCGAGTTTGCACCCGACCAGCAGTGTCCTCGCTGTCAGCGGGTCCTCGTCAACGCCTCCGAAGTCACGTCCGAGCAGAGCACGGGCGGCCTGGACAGCGGCGGCATGATGGCCTGGAATAAGCTGACCTATGTGCTGAATTCCCTGATTTGGCTCACGAATGCGCTGACAAGTCTGGTCGTCGGCAGCGCCCAGAGGAAGTCGCGAGGGAGGAGCCTCAAGAACGCCCTGCGCGATGACCCTAACGCCCTCTACTGCGCCAACTGCGGGCTGATCTTGAAGTCTCACACCTCATAACCCGGCGCGTCGCCGGGTACAATATTCCCATGATGAGCGAGTATGACGTGATTGTCTGCGGTGCCGGACCGGCGGGAGCGTGTGCGGCCTACGAAACGGCTTTGGCGGGCCTGAGAACGCTGATTATTGAACGGCGGATATTGCCGCGCTACAAGACCTGCGGTGGCGGCGTCCCACTGACGGTGGCAGCCGACCTAACCCATCTGGTGCCGGAGGCGTTCGTCGAGGCGACCGTGACACACCTGCGGCACACTTGGGACTTCGGCGACGCCCATTTGGCGAGCCTGAACCCGGACCCAGCCGAGCCGCCGATGAGCCTGTGGATGGTCCAGCGCAGCATTTTTGACAACGCCCTGACCGAACGGGCGGCAAAAGCCGGGGCGGATATCCGGGACGGGCTGGCCGTCCGGTCGGTCGAGCCGGACGGCCCGGCGGGCGTGCGAGTGATCACGGCGAACGGCGACGTCTACACGGCTTCGCGCGTCATCGGCGCGGACGGGGCGAACGGGATCGTGGCCCGGATGGCGGGCCTACGCCGGGACCGGCTTCTGGCAATCGCTTTGGAGGCCGAAATCCCGCACGACTGGGGCCGAGGGCATGAGTCGCTGCGGCCCGAAGTGGCGCATCTAGAGTACGGTGTCAAGCAGGGATACGCCTGGATATTCCCCAAGGCCGGACACCTGTCGGTGGGCGCGGGGATGTTCGGAAGGCGATCAGCGGCTGGCAAGGGGGAAAGTAGCAAGGAAGAGCTGACACGCTGGATTCTGGGCTACTTGGAAGCTCTGGGCGTGCCCGGCCGCCGCGAGGACATCGAGTTCCACGGTCATCCACTGCCGATCTGGGGCGGCTCAGAACCCGTCACCGCCTGGGACGGCCGGGTCCTGCTCGTGGGGGACGCGGCGGGCCTGGTCAACCCTCTGTTCGGCGATGGTATCTCCTACGCCTGCCGGTCCGGAGCTTTGGCGGGCCGGGCCATCGCGGAGAGCCAGGCGGCGTTGTGGACGGAAACACTGCGGCGGGAGTTCGGCGCGAGCCACGATGCCGCCCTGACCATCGCCAAGTTCTTCTACCAGTTCCCGCGCGTCTGCTACCAGATGGGGGTCAAGCACCCGCGCGGGACCCGCATCGCGGCCCGTCTCATTGGGGGCGACCTGAGTTTTGACAGCATCTTAGGGCGCCTACCGTGGAACAGACTGATAGCCGGGGCCAAGTTTACCTGATGACGCGAAATTTAATCTCGTGTTTGGGAGGAATCGCAATGGGGGGGACAGAATAAGGCCCGGACGAACATATATTAGAGAGAGGGCACACGCATGTCTTTCAGCGTCAAGAGCAAGAAGAACGGGACGGAATACTTCCTGCATGGGCAGGATGCCGCCAACGGCAAGACCAAACTGTACTTTTTCGCCAAACAGGCGAAAGAGGGCGCTTTGGACGCAC
>JAYTRQ010000332.1:0-1613 GCA_043746125.1 Armatimonadota bacterium
GGCGCGTCAGTCCCTGACCGAGTTCACTGAGACCGCCGCCATCGAACGCGCCGACGCCGTGCTGACGTCTCACGAGCGGATCGTGCTGTCGGAACGCGATTATGCCCTGTTCCAAGAGATCATGACGGCCGAAACTGAGCCGACCGAGAAGGCGCTTCAGGAGGCGGCCGAGTTCAGGCAGGGCCGAAAACACGGATCACGCTACCAATGGTGATCGAACCCCTGAGCAGTCACCATAACCGGAATGGGTTTGACTGCGGCAAGCGGGAGATGAGCGAGTTCCTCCAGAAGACCGCCCGGCAGCACGCCGACAAAGACGTCGGAGTGACGCATGTGCTTGTTGCGGAGGAAGGCTCCCCCCGCATCCTGGGATACGTCACCCTCACGATGAAGCCCGTGAGCCGGGAAGCACTGCCGCCGGCAAAAGGGCTGCCGCACGGCGAGTACGTGGTCGCTTTCATCGGGCAATTGGCGACCGACAAAGCCTGGCAGGGACAGGGGATCGGCAAGAAGCTGTTGTACTTCGCGCTGTACAAAGCCCAGGAAGTCTCTGAAGCGTTCGACCTGATCGGGGTTGCCCTGGACTTGCTCTCGGCAGAAGGCGAAGATGCCGCAGAAACCGAGAGGCGGCGCAGGCTCTACGTGGATCGCGGCTTCAAGCCGCTCCTGGACGACGAGAACCGTCTCTACCTCTCAATGAGAGAGATCCGAAAGCTGGGGCTGACGTAGTCCCAGGGCTTGCCCCGAAAGGTCCACAAATGAACGCGGATGTCGTCACGGCGCGAAGCGCCATCGAATCGCTCCGGTCGGGCGTCCCCTCCCGGCACGCCGCCGCACGCCTGGGCACGACCCAGCGGGAAATCCGGGAGCGCTTCGAGGATGCCCTGGACGCCGTGGGGCAGGGGCAGGGGACGACGCCACTTCTGGTCTCGGCCAACTTCGGCGCGGGCAAGTCGCACCTGCTCTCCTACCTGCAATCGCTGGCCGAGCGCGATGGGTTCGTCACTTCCTACGTCGTCATCAGCCCCGAGATGCCCCTGGGCAGCGGCCATTTCGTCCTCAAAGCGCTTTCGGAAGCGGCTCACGCGCCCGGCCGGGCGGGAAAAGCCCTGCCGACTCTGATGGCTGAACTGCCAGTCCCCTCGGTGGAGTATCAGGCGCTGTGCGACTGGGCCAGGGGGTCGGGTATTGCCGACCGCTTCAACGCCCTGCTGACGGTCTACCGCGAGTTCCGGACGGAGGGCGAGCTGCGGGCGCAGATTCTGAACGACTTTGAGGGCCGGCCGCTCCTCAAGAACCATATCCGGGGCAATCTGCGTGAGATCGGCAAAGTGCCGGATTATGACCTGTCCGCCCCAGCGAACCCGTTGCTGGCGCACGACCGCATCCGTCTCCTGGCGCAGATGGTCCGGGCGGCGGGCTGCCGGGGGCTGGTCGTGCTGTTCGACGAAGTGGAGCGGATCGCCAAGTTCTCCGTCAAGCAGCGGCTCGCCGCCTACGCCGAGCTGGCCTGGTGGCGGCAGGCCGCCGAGCAGGAGGGCAGCGGCCTCCTGCCGGTCTTCGCCATGACGCGCGGCTTCCTGGAAACGACAATCACCGGGGGCACGCACGAC
>JAYTRQ010000333.1:0-5308 GCA_043746125.1 Armatimonadota bacterium
GGCGGCGCTTCGGCCACCGGCTTGGTCACGCTCAGCCTGCCGACGCCGTACAACAACGACCCAATCTACTTCACCAGCAGCAACACCGCCGTGGCGGGCGTACCGGCCTACGTGTACTCCCAGGGCGGTGATACGGTCAATGCATTTACCATCACCACGTCCGTGGTGAAGGCCGCTACCAAGGTCACGATCACGGCCCATACTTACGGGGGCACGACGACGACGGCGACTCTCATCGTCTCGCCGCAGACGCCCACTTTGGTCATCCCCAACGTCATCGGCGGGACATCCATCACGGGGACGGTCACATTGAGCCTGCCGACCCCCTACGGCAACGACCCGATCTACTTCACCAGCAGCAACACCGCCGTGGCGACCGTGCCCAGCTACATCTACTCTCAGACCGGTGATACGTTCGACACGTTCACGGTCAGCACGGCTCTGGTGGACACGCCCACGCCGGTCACGATCATGGCCCATACTTATGGGGGCACGACGACGACGGTGACGTTCACCGTCCTGCCGAACGTCCCGACCTTCCTGACCCTCAGCCCAGCCAGCGTCACGGGCGGCACGTCCAGCACGGGCACGGTCACGTTCAGTGCCCCGATCCCCTACGGTAACGACCCGATCTATTTCAGCAGCAGCAACTCGTCCGTGGCGAGCGTGCCCAGCTACATCTACGCGCAGACCGGCGACACGTCCGACACGTTCACGGTCAGCACGGCGGCGGTCGCAGCGCCGACGGTCGTGACCATCTCCGCACACACCGGCAACGGGGTGGTGATCGTCTCGAAGCAAATCACGGTCCATCCCTGACCGACGGGATGGAACTCCGACAAGAGACTCCGAGCGGGGGCGGCCACTGGCCGCCCCCGCTTTTTTCGCCTCACGTACTGTGAAGCCGCACCGCCTGTGGTATCATAGGCTATGAGCAAGCGCGATAAGTCGCTGGCGAACTGGAAGACACAGCCGCAGCCGGATGCAACTGTGGAAACCGTGGGGGCCATTCTTGCCTACTATTTTGCCGAGGGGTTCACGAAGTCGGTAAGCGCTGGCTCTCATCAACTGCGTGTGTCTCATCCGGCGCTTGTCGGCCACCCGTTGTACCGAGGCAAGCTATCCATCCCGGTCAAGAACGGCCAGGCTGTGAAACCTCTCTATTTGAAGCAGATAGTGGAAGCAATTGAAATCGTTCAGGAAGCAGAAAGAGGCGGCGATGCAAACGATGAGACCGAGTAATACCCAAAACGGCCAGACGCGGAAGTCAGTAGAATATTACATCGCGCTTCCATACCTCATAGAAGTGTGTCCTATTCCCGGAGAGGAAGGCGGCGGCTACAATGCCAGCATCCCCCTTCTGGGCCGTTATTCCGCGCAGGGGGATGGCGAGACGGCGGCGGAGGCGATTGCCGATCTGCGTGTTCATCTGCCCTCGCTGTTGGAAGAATGGCTGCGGGAAGGGGTAGACATCCCGGAGCCGAACAGCCTCTCTGACGAAGCTCGCTTCAGCGGGCGGTTGATGCTGCGCGTGCCGAAGACGCTACATGCCCGCGTCGCCCGGCGTGCCCGGACGGAGGGGGTCAGCATCAACCAGTTCATCGCCGTCACGCTGGCGCAGGAGTTAGGGCCGGGCCGGTGAGCCGCGCTCCCGGCCGCTACAGCCACCGGGCGTTCGGGCCGAAGTCGGCGGAGTAGTAGTTGGAGACGTGCGTGCCGGGCGGGAACAGTGTGTCCAGGCGCTGATGGTCGTCGTCCGTGACGGTCAGCGCCAGCGCCTCCAAGTAGCCGTCCATCTGCTCCCGGCTGCGCGGGCCGATGATGGGGCTGGTGATGCCGGGCCGGCTGAGGCACCAGGCCAGAGCGAACTGTGCGGGGGACACGCCGCGCCCCGCGCAGAAGTCGGCGTACTGCGCGACGGCGGAGAGCGCCGCGTCGTTGTCCCGGTTGTTGTAGGCGCCCTGAGCGTAGCGGGCGCCCTCGGGCCGGGTCTGGCCGACACGGTACTTGCCGGACAGCAGGCCGCCCGCGATGGGCGCCCACGGAATGACGGCCACGCCGTACGTCCGGCAGAAGGGCAGCAGTTCGCGCTCGATTCGCCGGTCCAAGAGGTTGTACGGTGGCTGCTCGCAGACGAACCGGTTCAGCCCAAGCTCTTTAGACGCCCACAGGCTCTCCATCAACTGCCACGCGGCGAACGTGCTGGTGCCGACGTACCGGACTTTGCCGGCTTTGACCAGATCGTCCAGGGCGCGGAGCGTTTCGTCAATCGGTACGGCGGACTGGGGCCGGTGGACCTGGTACAGATCCATGTGATCCGTGTTCAGCCGCCGCAAACTATCCTCGCAGGCCCTAACCAAGTGGTAGCGGTGGCTCCCCCAAGCATTGGGGTCCGTATCATCCATCTTATTGTAACCCTTGGTCGCGAGAAACACGCGGTCCCGCTTGCCGTCCCGTGCTAAAGCCTTGCCGACGATTGTCTCCGAGACGCCCCGACTGTACACGTCGGCTGTGTCCAGGAAGTTGATACCGGCGTCTAAAGCCTGGTCAATGACGGCGAGAGACTCCGCCTCGTCGGCGTCGTCCCCGAAGTTCATGCAGCCGAGGCAGAGCGGGCTGACCTGTACGCCCGTCCGTCCCAATGCGCGGTAATCCATGATGGTTACTCCCAAAGCGTGTCAAAATTCCGGATTACCCCCCGGCCCCCAATTCTGGGGGAGCCGGATTAAGACAAAGGCCTCTGCGTAGGGGTAGGGCTTGCCCCTACCCTCTTGTCCGCTCTTACCATTTTGTCCGCTCCGTCAGAAGGGGCGGGCCCTGAGAGGAGGGCGGGTCTCCCTTCCTACTCCCCCAGAATTGGGGGCGGGGGGGCGAAGACCGTGTCCAACAGCGGCTCATTGTTGTCCGCGAGCCGCCGGGCCGAGGCGAGATCGTGCTGCGCTTTGAACAGCCAGCGATGCACGACGTCCCGTTTCGGTTCATCCATAGAGTTTGATCCCCCGTTCCAGTATCTCACAAATCAGAGAGGCATAGACGCGACTATCCCAATCCACCTCTGCCTGCGTGTGGACCAGGACGTCTTTCGCCACGCGCACGTCACTTAAGCAGTGTCGCGCCCGCATCCAGCGTTCGGAGGACGACTCGCTGCTGTCCGGCACGACGACCAGCAGGTCCACGTCGCTGTCCTCGTTCGGCTTGCCCCAGGCGTGGGAGCCGAACAGGTAGATTTGGCATGGCCCGAACTCCGCGACTAGGCGGCGGGTCATTTCTGCCAGCATCTCTTTCAGCGGGGCTTCGATGGAAACGTCCGCGACGGCATTCATGGCTCTATCCCTCCTCCTGCGCCGCTTCCAGCCGCTCCCGCAGCCGACGCGACTTGATGGAGCCGGGCGGGATGCAGTAGGGACAAGGACAGAAAGGCTTTGTCAGGTGCGACTTGGGCAGATACCGCCAGCCGACGCCTTGCGGCAGGTGGCGCGTCTTGCGAATTTCGCTGGCGTGGATGTGGCGCGGGACGATAACCTCCCAGCCCTCGGCGTCCGGCAGGGCCAGAATCATTCCGACCGATTCGCCCGCGCCCATCAGACGATGCGGCTGGTTGTAATGCCCGACCCAGACCCGCTCGTCCAAGGGTAGCGTGAAGTAAATCCCGACCCGCGTCTTCTGCCCGTCGCGCCTCAGTTCCCGGAGCCACTGATGCGTCAGGTGGAAGTTCCCCGGCAGGACCGGCATACAATAGACGGCCCGCGCCACCAGTTCATACCCGGCCTTGACGCGGACGTGCCGACGTACCCCCTTCAGGGCGTACTTCGTGATGCGCTTCACGTCCTTTTCCGGCGCGAGATGGACAAACGTCGGCAAGTCAAACCCCCTTCCGCGTTACGGTTGATACTCCACCGTCAGCGCTAGGGCGCGTGCAATACGCGCCAGCTCCTCCTCCGATAAGACGCCCAGCCTGCCGAGGAACCGCTCCAAAGATGCGCCCTGCGTCTGAAAGGCATCGGCGGCGGAGAGCTTTGTCAGACCATTCGCGGGCGTTGGGTCCACAAGAGCCATCCAGGCGAGACGCGCATAGCCCTCATTCCAGCCGGTCAGCGGGACGATCAGGCGGAGGGGCAGACGGCCCAGCCTGTCCGAACTGAGGACCACGGCGGGCCGCGTCTTTTGCATTTCCGCCCCGCGTGTCGGCTCCAAGTCAACCCTCCAGATCTCCCCGCGCCTGGGTTCATTCGGCATGGAATGCTTCCGAACCGTAGTTCTCCACAATGTAGTTCTCTAGGATCGGGTCGCCGTCCAAGGCTGTGAATGCCGTCAGCTCCCGCTCCGCGACCGGCAGTGCGAGGTCGGTTTCATAGAGGAGGGCCGCCTCCGCGCACTGCGCCTCCATAATACGGTCACGCTCCGCCTTCGGCAGCGACAGCAAGTAGGCCGGGTCGGACTCGCGGGGCCGCAGCGCGTTCCCGGCCATCTCCGGGTTGCCGTAGGTCTCATCCCCTAAGATTTGGCGGAGGTAGTCCTCCACCTTCTGACCATGACGCGCGGCCTTCTCGCGCAGGCGCGTCTCGACGTCGGGCGGTAGTTCAAGCATGTTTTTCCTTTCGTATCTATGCCTTCTCCAGCTTCGCGAAGCCCAAATCCAACTTCTTCATACCCACCGCGCCCATGAACTGCACTTTGACCACGTCGCCCTCGTAGCCGACCACGAAGCCGTCGCCAAAGACGGCGTGGCGGACCTTCTCGCCTAGCGGGAACGGCATCGTCTTGGCACGGGGGGCCGTGGGCGCGAGGGGGGCCTTGCGCTCGCTTTCGCGCTTCAGGTCGTCCCACTTGGGGGCCATCTGGGACTGGGGGCGGCGGCTGCCGTCGGCAAGTGTCGGCGTATAGACCTCGGCGATGCCCTTGCGGGAGGACTTAGCGAGGAACAGGTTCATGGGGATCTCGCCGACGAATCGCGAGACGGGGTTGCGCTGGACGTTGCCGAACAGCATCCGGGAGCCGGCGTAGGACATGAACAGCTCCTCTTTGGCCCGCGTGATGCCGACGTAGCACAGGCGACGCTCTTCTTCGAGTTCGACCTGGTTGCCCATCGCCCGGAAGTGCGGGAAGATGCCTTCCTCCAGGCCCGTCAGGAAGACGACCGGGAACTCTAAGCCCTTGGCGGCGTGCAGGGTCATCATCGTGACCGAGTTGGCGCTGTCTTCCAGCGAGTCCACGTCCGAAACCAGCGAGACGTTCTCTAAGAAGGCCGTCAGGGACTTGTCGCCCTCCTCGCCCGCCTGGATCTCGAACTCCTTGGCGACCGACAGAA
>JAYTRQ010000334.1:0-5304 GCA_043746125.1 Armatimonadota bacterium
CCATCTCACCTCCGCCGTGCCCGCCGCCTGGCTGACGGGCAGGAGGAAGCTGTCCGCCTCCCGCAGCTGGGCGATCACCTTCTGGATGCTGTCGGACGCATCCCCCGAGGCGTAAATTTGCGCCTGCGTTCGAGCCACCGTCCGCGCGGAGGTATCCAGCAGGAGCACCGACCCCAGGAAAACAAGCGACATGACCGCGATGGAGATCACCATCTCCAAAAGGCCATATCCGCGCTGACGCCGCCGGCGCAAGGCGCTGAAAGAAGTCGTGTTGATGGAAGAGTTCATGGGAGAGTTCATAGGAGAGTTCACGGGATCGCGTCCTTGGAAATGATCGCCGACACGGACGTCGAGCCGTTCGAGACTCCCCCGCCGGTCCAGGCGACGGTGATGGTCACGTACACCAGGCTCCCGCTGGGCACCCCGCCTGCCGTGTAAGGCATGACTGTGATCGTGCCCGTACTGCCGGGCGGGAAGTAGCCCTGCGTCACACCGTTGTTGGTCAGGTTGTCCGAGGTCGTGAAGTCGTAGGAACCGTCGGGATTCTGCCCGTCAATGAGCTGCAAGCTCTTCAGTTTGTCCAGCGCCGTGCTCTGGACGTCGTCCACGAGGCTGCCGTAGCCATTGGCTCGGAGCTGCTCCATCTTCTGCTGGGCGAGCATGGTGCCCTGAGCGTAGTTGCCGCTGAACTGTGCGCCGCGCACCGCCGTCGGGAAGACGGCGGCGAACATCAGGGTCATCATGCTAAAGACGGCGAGCGCCAGCATGACTTCGGCTAGGGTAAAACCGGAGCGCCGCGTACGCCGGGAAAGGGGTCCAAGTTGAGTCGTCATAGCCACATCCTTTGGAACGAGAGCGAGAGGCTATGCTTATTGTGGCAAATCGGGAGGGGCGCGTTATAGGTAAATTTACGGGTCCGAAGTAGGGGAGGCCATGGGGAGCCTCCGGCTAATACCCGTGATACCACTTCCCGCCGAACCCGAATTCCGGGGCAGAGGGGCTGGACCCGATGTTGCACGAGGGGGAAGCGCTCACCCCGCCGGGCGCGTAGACCCCACCGGAGGGGCAGGCCGGCACGGCGCGGATGTAGTTCTGGCTTCCGCCCATGACGACGAGCTGGTAGACCCCGCTCGGGCCAGGCGTGGTCGGCGTGATCCCATCTACGACAAACGTGGCCGCGGACGTGGTGGCCAGGCAATTGTCCATCACGCACTGGAGTTTCGCGCTGTTCATTTGGGCCAGGTTGGCGACGCACGCCTTACTTCGGCCTGACTCGCGGGCGCTGACGAAGTTCGGCGTCGCAATCGCCAGCAGGATGCCGATAATGAGCACGACGATCATGATCTCGATGAGCGTGAAGCCGGTTTTGGTCTCGGCGCGGTGGGTGACTGCTCTCATTAGACTCGCTCTTTATTCTCCCGTCAGGACGGGCTGACGCGTTGGGGCGGTGGCCACCTGACGTGCCCGGTGGCAGCGCTCAATGCCTTCTACGGCGGCGTCACAGGTGAACAGGGTCAGGACGTCGTGGTACGACGCCTCCGCCGTGGTGTAATCACCCTGGCCCAGAGCCGCCTGCGCCCGCGCCAGGCCGCCGTTGCCGTAAGCCAGGGCCAGCAGCGTCAGGTAGCGGTCGTCCTGGAGACCACCCCCGAACACGCCGCGCAGCGAGTAGGACTTCCAGACCCGCTCCGTCTCCGCGCTCAGGGCCGGGGGCGAAGGACGCCTGCCGCGCGGGTAGACGCGGCTGATCAGTCCCACGGTCGCCAGATCGTAATGGCCGGCCAGGTAGGTGCCGAAGCTCGTCGCCTTACCGTCGTCGCCGATGAACTCCGGGGTCAGGGTGAACCACTTCGGGGCACCCTCCGGTTCCAGCACGCAGACCGGCGTCCCGTGCGCGACCGCATCGCGAATGATGCGTCGCATCGGCTCCTGGGTCAACGCCTGCGGGACGCTGATGCCCTGCGGGGGATACAGGTCTCGGACACGAGGATAAGTGCGCTCCATCATGGACAGATACCAAAAGTTGACCCACTCTTTGTAGACGGGGTCGTAGATCGCCCCCAACTCGCTGCGCCGGATAAAGGCGACGTCCGGCCGGACCCCCTCCACCGTCTGCAAATACAGCACCGACGAAGCCGCCGTGTCGTCCGCGCTCTCGATCAGAATCCCGTGCGACGGGACTGAGGCCAGCAGGTTGCGCCCGTAGTCCTCGCAGGCCCAGTTCCCGCTCAGGTCCACGCGCCGATGCGCCAGGGCCTGCATGGGAATGAGCGACAGCACGGCCCAGCCCGCAAAGGCGGCGAAGGCCGGGCGCTTCGCCGGCTCCAAATGCGGCTCCAGGGTCTGCCACAGGCCGTGCGCCCCCCAGGCCGCCCAGAGGCTCAGGACGACGTAGGAGGGGATGCAGTAGACGTAGCCGTTGTAGACGCCGTAGTTAAGGACGAACGCGATATCGGCGGCGAAGATCCAGGTCAGCAGGAAGGCCAGAGGCCGCTCGCCGCGCGTCCACCAAAGTCGGGCCAGGCCGTACCCGGCAATGGCAAGGACGGCCCAGGAGAACTGCAATCGCAGGTTCAAGCCATAGGCCAGGAGCTGGCCCTCCATGTCTCGGAGCGACTCGTGGAACATCGCGTCCGCGTAGGCCCGCCCGGTAACGTGGTAAAAGAAGGCGAACGGCGTTTCGACGTCGCCCCAATTACAAATCGGGTGCATCCGCGCCCGCAGCGGCAGGTACAGGTAGAGCAGGAGAGGCAGCATCCCCAGGCCCAGCGTCCGCGCCCACTCCGTCCGCACCCCGCGCTCGCCCAGGTGGAGAAGGCGCGGAGCGGACCACAGCACAAAGACGACAAAACCGGGCAGGAACAGTGTATTGGTCTGGTGGCAGGTCAGGGCCAAGCCGTAGCCCACCGCCAGCCGCTGCAAGTCCCCATCCTGACACCCGCGCCCGCGCCACCGGGCAGCCAGAAAGAGCAGCCCACAGGTGCAGAAGGCCGCCAGGGTGTAAGTCTCGGTGATCAGGCATTGCTGCCAGAACGTGAAGCAGAATGCGAGCAGCCCGCCGCCCGTCAGGGCGAGCGGCCGGGGCAGGCCCATCGCGCGGGCCGCCCCGTACAAACAAGACACCGCCAGGGCACCGAAGACCGCACTTAGGACATTCATTCGCCAGACGACCGTCCCCACGGGCAGCATCAGTGTCCACGCTTTCCCCAGCAGGCAGTAGAGCGGGTAGCCGGTCGGGTGGGGGATGCCCAGCGTTGCCGCTACCGTCGCCAGCTCGCCGCAGTCGCCCCAGTAGAGGCTCGGGCAGAGCGTCCGTAGGTAGACCATCAGGGCCGAGATAAACAGCGCCAGAGCCGCGAGAGAGTCCGCGTGCCGCCGCAGAAAAAGGTGGGTCATGGTGCCTCGCGTCAGCCCCGTAAGCGTGTCAGAATACGACCATTTTCGGCATACAAACGCCGGTTCTTTAGAGAGTGTCTAAAAAGGGACCGTAAAGACCCGCCCTAATTTCGGGGAGCCGGATGAAAAAGAGAAGCCGTTGTGTAGGGGCAGGGCAAGCCCTACCCTTTTGTCCCGTTGGGGACTTTTCCTGCTCTGAGCCTCACATGACGGAAAAAGGGGGTGCCAGAGACTGGCACCCCCTACGAGACAGAGCGGGCGGGTAGGACTACATCCCGTGGTAGAACTTGTTGCCCGACTGGTAATTAGTGTCCGAGTTGCCGGCGGAGGTGCCGTCGCCGCTGATGGTGCACTGCGGGGTGCCGGTGATGGCCGCCGCCGTTGCGTAGGTTGTGGACAGGCCGGTGGACGGGCAGACGGGCGTGGCGCGGATATAGCCGGAGGCGCCGACCAGGCCGGTGGTGGCGTTGGTGTCCACGGTGGGCTTGCTGGCGACGTAGGTGGTGGTGCTGAGCCGCTTATCCATACAGTACTGCTGGGTCGCGCTGTCGACCTGCTTCAGGTTGCCGACGCAGGCTTTGGCGCGGGACGACTCACGGGCGCTGACAAAGTTCGGGATTGCGATCGCCAGCAGGATGCCGATGATCAGGACGACGATCATGATCTCGACCAGCGTGAAGCCGGTCTTGCTCTTCGGGCGGAAAAACTTCATACGAAACTCCTTTTTCGGTGCGGACACGGTGTCTGGTCTCGGTGCGTCCCCCCGCTCTTGTGTGTCGGTGCGGGAGGCTTATCCAGTGACACTCTCAATATCGGGAGCCGCCCCAGGCTTCTTTAGGGCTGGCCTACCGGGTTTCCCAAATCCCAGCAAAATCCCCGGCCCCCTTGACATTCACGCCCCGGCAGGGTATATTGCGCTTACTCCCTGGCCAGGGCGATGACGCACCGGCTGCTTGGGATACTCCCCAGTCCGTTTCCGCGCACTGACGCGCCCATTTCTCTCTGTGAAAGAGGCAAGCCGACATAGATGTCACCCGGTTGACAGCTATGCCGCCGCTGGGCCTCTTTTTTGCGTCTCGCTCATGCCTGACGCTTTCAGCAGAGAACGGAGCCGACTGAAGATGGACCCCGTGAAAGTGGTGATCGCTGACGACGATCCGTTGACCCGCCTGGACCTGCGCCACAGCCTCGAAGCCATCGGCCTGCGCGTGCTGGGCGAGGCGGAGGACGGCCGCCAGGCCCTCACTCTGACCCGCAGCCTGCGCCCGGACCTGCTCATCCTCGACGTCATGATGCCGCAGATGGACGGTCTCGAAGCCGCCCGTGTCGCCCGCGCCGAAGGCCTCGCCGCCGTCATGCTCCTGTCCGGCTACGCCGAAGACGACATGATCGCCCGCGCCGACGCCGCCGGAGTGCTGGCCTACCTCCGCAAGCCCTTCCGCCGCGAGGAACTCGGCCCGGCCATCGCCATTGCCCTGGGCCGCTACCGGGAGCGGCAGAGCCTGGAAGCCGATTTAGAGTCGCTCAAAGAGAAGATGGAGGCCCGTAAGCTCGTAGGCCGCGCCAAAGCCCTCTTGATGGAGCGGCAGGGCATAACCGAGCGCGAGGCCTTCTATCGCATTCAGGCCCAGAGCCAGACGCTCCAGAAGCCCGCCCACGAGATCGCCCGCGCCATCATCACCGCCAGCGAGCTTGGCATCTAGCGATCTGAAAAACCTGCAACATTTGGCACGACTCACGGTCTATAAGCCTGACCGACAGAGTCGCCCCGACCGATCCCGAACCGGAAGCCCCAAGAAGTAAGACTAAGGCACAAGACCGAAGCAGCAAGAAATCTTTAGGAGGAACAGACATTGCGATCACTGACACTCAAAACGGCCCTGGCTCTCGGAGTCGGACTCGCCACAT
>JAYTRQ010000335.1:0-5303 GCA_043746125.1 Armatimonadota bacterium
CAGCCTCTAAGACTTGAAGGTCCTTGAAGGTAATTTCGTCCATCTTGTCGGGGGTAGCAACCGTAAGTACACCTTGGGTTGGCACCTGTATGGGAATCATCATCGCTGGGGACCTCTATTTTCCGTTTTATGCTGTGGTTAAAGCCGCGCCAGTGGGGCATATTTTGGCAGCGTCGCAATGCGTAGTGTGACCGTTCCGCTATGCTAGACAGGGACGGCGCGAGGGTCCTGACCTGCGCCGCCCCACCGACTACGTCTTGGCTGCTTACCTACTTCGTCTTGGGGAGCGGCGGCGTAAAAATCAATTCGCCCAGCTTGGATACGAACCGGTCAGGCCGGACGCCTGGCTTCTGCTCGAAGTCTGGCGCAGGGACCCCTGGCTTCGGAGCCGGTTTAGTCTTCGGAGTCGCCATTGTCTTCACCTCCCCTCGGGAACGCAACCATTAGCCGTTCCCACTCTGTGTGAAGCGATTGTACCACTTGCGGGTATAAACACGCATCAGAAAGAAGAGTCTTTGAATGCGCTTAGGATTTGCAGTGAAAGTGATCGGGCATGGTGGCAACCTCGCCACTATCCCGGCAGGGGCCGGGATGCCCTACAACGACTCGCGGCGGTGGCAGACCGGACCGCACGTCCGGCAGAGCATCGAGTACGTCCGCGAGATCTTCCACTACTTGCACAAGACCAACATCCAGATGTACCGGATGTTGTCGGACTTCGCCCCCTACCTTACTCACCCGGACATGCCCCAGTTCCATAACCAGTTGGAAGAGGCCAAGGACGAACTGACCGATTTGGGGGCACTGGCCCGTGACTACGACATCCGCCTGAGCCTGCACCCGTCACAGTACATTCTGCTGAACGCCCAGGACGATGAAGTGGCTCGGAAGAGCATCGCAGATCTAAACGCGCAGGCCGAAATCTTGGACAGGATGGGTTGCGGGCCGGAGGCCGTCGTCGTCACCCACGTTGGAGGGGTCTATGGCGAGCGCGCGGAGAGCCTGGCGCGATTTATCCGGCGCTACCAGGAGCTGCCCGAGGAGACCAAGCGACGGCTGGTCGTGGAGAATGATGACGTCTCCTACCCCATCACCGACGTGTTGCGGGTCCACGAGGCGACTGGGTGCCCGATCGTCTTCGATAACCTGCACCACTTCTGCCTGAATCCTGAAGGCCTGCCGATGCGCGACGCCTTGCACAAAGCCTTGGCGACCTGGCCAGAGGGCGTGACGCCTAAGATCCACTATTCGTCGCCCTCGACAGACTTCGAGGCCACGACCGGGAAGGAGAAGGGCGCGACGGGGCGCGACAAGACTGTAACCAAGCTGCATGCGCCACTCCTCAAGGCGCACTCCGATTTCATCAATCCAATAGAGTTCGTGCTGTTCTGGGAGAGCGGCGGTGTGGACGCCGTACGGCCCTTCGACATCATGCTGGAGTCCAAGGGAAAAGATATCGCACTGCTGCGTCTGCGCCGGGAACTT
Source organism: Armatimonadota bacterium (assembly GCA_043746125.1). GTDB lineage: Bacteria > Armatimonadota > Armatimonadia > Armatimonadales > Capsulimonadaceae > JANXMY01. Next base: position 1,486 of record JAYTRQ010000335.1, read on the forward strand.
GCGCGGCAGCGAGAGCGTCCTATTCCTGTGCTTTAGGCCACCAAGAAAAAATTGCAGGGCCGATGCGAAAAAGCCAATATATGTTATAATAGGGGGATGCAACTCATGCCTAACACCTCCAGCCCCTTGCATTCTTCGCTCATCATCGCCGCCGGGTCGCGTCCACCGTTTCGGACGTCGGCTCTGGCCAATCAACCGGGAGGTGGACTCTAATGAGTAATATGCGGACGTCGATCAAGTGCAACTGCGGCCAGCGCGTCATCGCGAAGGACGTGGTCCAGCACGGGTGCTACTTGCGCCTCTTTGGCCCCAGTTTCGTGTACGTCAAGTTCCGCTGCTCGCGCTGCAAGAAATTGGGCGAGCAGTTCATCAAGCAGGAAGAGTGGGAGGAAGGCATCCTCAAGGACAGCGCCGTCGAGGTCTCCCACGAAGAGCGGGAGCAGTTCACGGCCAAAGGGGCCATTGATATCAACGAAGTCATTGACTTCCACTTCGAGTTGGAGAAGCTTGGCGACCTGAAGTCGCTAGGGGCCGTTGTGCCGACTAAGAAGAAAACGCGCCCCACCCCGCAGTCATAGGAGCTTAGAGAAGGACGCGCCGGAGCGGGAGATTACCCTGCTCCGGCTTTTTTACGCCTACTGCCGAAGATAAGGGCAGGAAAAACCCCCTTCTGGGGCGAAAAGAGCCGATATGTCTGACCAACTGACCCTTGATGAAGTTTCGCGCGTTGCTTTTCTCGCCCGACTTGAGTTGAACGGCGACGAAAAAGCGCGGCTGACGATGGACTTGAACGGCATCCTCGCCCAGTTCGACCGCTTGCAGGAACTGGACACCGAGGGAGTGCCGCCGACGTCACACTCGCTCCCCTTGCGGAACGTCCTGCGCGACGATGAGGTGCGTCCATCCCTACCCCGTGAGGCCGCGACCGCGAACGCCCCCGAGAAGCGCGACGGTAACTTCATCGTGCCGCAGATCATGGAGGATTAGGAAACCCGATGCAGCTTTATGAATTGACCGCCCATGAACTGGCCGAAAAGCTAAACGCCCGCGAGGTCTCCGCCCGCGAAGTCACAGACGCAGTCCTCGAACGGATCGGCGAAGTGGAGGGCTACGTCAAAGCCTTCGTCACCGTGACCGAGGCTGTGGCCCAGAGGCAGGCCGACACCGTGGATCAGGCGCGGGCGAACGGCGAGACGCTGCCCCTTGGGGCGGGCATCCCCATCGCTCTTAAAGACAACCTCTGCACGGATGGCATTGAGACGACCTGCTCGTCAAAAATGCTCCAGGGATTTATCCCACCCTACAGCGCGACGGTGGTGGAGAAACTACAATCGGCCGGTGGCGTATTCGTCGGCAAGGCCAACCTGGACGAGTTCGCGATGGGTTCGAGCACGGAGAACTCAGGCTTTTTCCCCTCACACAACCCATGGAATTTACAAACTGTACCCGGTGGCTCATCCGGCGGGTCCACGGCGGCCGTGGCTGCGGGGGAAGCGGTCTGGGCGTTAGGCTCGGATACAGGCGGAAGTATTCGCCAGCCCGCCGCCTTCTGCGGCGTGGTCGGCCTGAAGCCAACCTACGGCCGGGTCAGCCGCTACGGACTGATCGCCTTCGCATCGTCGCTCGACCAGATCGGGCCGATCACCAAAGACGTCCGCGACGCCGCCCTGCTGATGAATCTTATCAGCGGATATGACGCCCGTGACAGTACCAGTGTCGTCCGAGACGTCCCCGACTACACTAAGGCGCTGACAACCGACGTTAAGGGCCTCAGGCTTGGCGTTCCTAAAGAGTATTTCGCACAGGGCGTTTCGGGCGACGTCACCGAGGCTGTCCGTACAGCCATTGCCGTTCTAGTGTCGCACGGGGCCATCGCCGAGGAGATCAGCCTGCCCCATTCCGAGTACGCCCTGCCGACCTACTACATCCTGGCCCCCGCCGAGGCGTCTTCTAATCTCGCACGCTATGATGGTGTCCGCTTCGGTCACCGAACAGCCCGCGCGACCACTCACGTGGACCTGTTTGAGAAGTCCCGCGAGGAGGGCTTCGGGCCGGAAGTCAAGCAGCGGATTATGATCGGCACCTACGCCCTCTCCGCCGGCTATTACGATGCCTTTTATTTGAAGGCCCAAAAGGTCCGCACGCTCATCAAGCGTGACTTTGACCGCGCTTTCGAGAAGTACGATATCATCATCGCCCCGACCGCCCCGACGGTTGCCTTCAAGCAGGGTGAAGTCTCGGACCCTTTAGCAATGAAACTGAACGACGTCCTGACCATCCCCGCCAACATGGCGGGGATCCCCGCGATCTCGCTCCCCTGCGGCTTCGCTCGCGGCCTGCCTATCGGCCTCCAGATCATGGCCCCTGCCTTCGGCGAGGAGACGTTGCTTCGGGCCGCCTATGCCTACGAACAGGCGACCGACTGGCACAAGCAGCGTGCAGTCATCGAGCGGCCCAGCCACCTGCACGTCGAGTAATTGAAAGCCTCCTGATGAGCTACGATTTGAGCGTATACGGAAGGCGCAATGCCATCTCAGGGAAGGAAGACCTAGCACGTCGTCTTGGTGAGAGGGGCTGGGAGGTGCGCTTCCTTTCCCAACACGCGTTTCGGCACGATGATCTTTGTCCAGTTCTCTCTTCTGAAGGTCCCCTGGAGGAAGATTGCCAAATTGCCGGGTGGAAGAAAAAGGGCAGGTATGCAGACGTCTTGGCAGGTTGGGTAGACACTCGGCAGATGCATCACCAAGCCCCACCGCCACTCGCTCCAGGATCGCTTGCGCCTGACCCTGCTGTGGCTGCGCGTCTATCCTACCCTGGAAGTGCTTGGCTTCCTCTTCGGCCTGGACAAGACCAACGCCGAGGACAACCTCAAGGGCGTGCTCGCCACGCTCGACGGCATGACGAGCTTCGCCTACGACCGCCCGGCCAAGGACCGGCCCAAGATGCGCTCCCTGGCGGCCGTCATGGACGCCTTCCCCGACGTCTGCCTGATCATCGACGCCAAGGCAACTAATCTTAGGGAGCAGTGCATCCGGCGGCCCGGCGGCGAGGACGAGAACGGCGGCAGCCGCCAGAAGCCTTTCTACTCGGGCAAGAAGAAGGCGCACACCACCCCAATAAAGCCCCTTAAAGACGCAGGTGGCCGTGGACCCACAGGGGCGGTTCCTGGCCGTGAGCGGTAGCGTGTCGGGGGGCAGAACCACGACCTGACGCTGCTGCGCGCGACTAAACTGCTGGACAAGCTGGCTCTGGGCGAAGCGGCGATGATGGACAAGGGCTACGACGGCATTACGAAGGACCACCCGGACACGCCCCTGTTCCTGCCGCACAAGGCGCGACGTGATCGCATTTCTGCCACAACTAACTTGGGCACTCCCGACCGTGGTACATCTTGACAAAGTCCCAGTGAAACTATTATAATGAACACCACTCACCCATGAGAAAAAAGTTTGCGGTATGGTTCGTGCTGGGCTGGGCGGCCGCCCTCAGTCTGGTTCCTGCGATCTTACAGCCGGTCAAGGCGGACGCCGCGCCTATTCTACTCAACGGCGCAGACACGGGACGCCTCTTTGACGGTATCGGTGGCCTCAGCGCTGGAGCCAGCTCGCGTCTGTTGATTGACTATCCAGCGAGGCAGCGCGGCGAGATACTGGATTATCTCTTTAAGCCGAACTTCGGCGCGGCTTTACAAATCAATAAAGTCGAGATAGGCGGCGACTGCAACTCTACCGATGGCTCCGAGTCGAGCCATATGCATACGCCCGCCGATCAGAACTACAGCCGGGGCTACGAATGGTGGCTGATGCAGGAATCCAAAA
>JAYTRQ010000336.1:0-5299 GCA_043746125.1 Armatimonadota bacterium
CAAAGTCGCTGTGATCGGCGTCGGCGGCATCGCCGCAACGCATTTCCCAGGGTGGCAGGCCAGCCCCGACGCCGAACTGGTCGCGTTCGGCGACATCAACCCCGAAAAGCTGCACCGCGCGGCGGACAAGTGGGGCATAGACAAGGCCCTACGCTATGAAGACTCGTGGGAGCTGTTCCGAAACCCGGACATTGACATCGTGGACGTCTGCACGCCCAATATGTACCACACACCGCTTTCCGTGGCCGCTCTAGAGCATGGAAAGCACGTGATCTGCGAGAAGCCGCTGGCCCCGACGCCGGGCGACATCGCCCAGATGATCGCGGCGCGGGACAAGAGCGGCAAACTGCTGATGACCGCCCAGCACTTCCGGTTCTCGCCCGAAGCGCGGGCGCTCAAGGCCGAGGTTGAAACGGGCGTTCTGGGCGACATCTACCACGCCCGCGCCTGGATGTTGCGGCGCCAGGCCTGCCCCGTCAGCGAAAGCTTCCTGGATAAGCAGCACAGCGGCGGCGGGCCGTGCATTGACATCGGGGTCCACATTCTAGACCTGACCTTGTGGATGATGGGGAACCCCAAGCCCGTGACCGTGTCGGGCGTCACCCAGGACAAACTACTCCACCAAAAGGGCGCGTGGAGCATCTGGGGCGGGGTCATCCCCAACGAGGCCGCGAACGTGGAAGACTTCGCCGCCGCACTGGTCCGCTTCGAGAACGGCGCGACGTTGGTGCTGGAAGTGTCCTGGTTGCTGCATCATAAGACGACCGGGGAAGACATGCAGATGTGGCTCTACGGCGAGAAGGGCGGGTCTCACTGGCCGTCCAACGAGATCCTGACCGAACGCAAGGAGGCGCAGCAGCAGCTCAACACGCAGCTCCAGATCAAGCCGGCCGGTTTGGAGGCCCATGCCGAGGAATGCCTCGTCTTCGCGGCGGCCGTCGCGAACGGCCTGCCGTCGCCGGTCCCGGCCGAGCAGTCGCTGGACGTCATGCGGATCTTGGACGGCCTGTACCGGAGCGCGGCGTCGCGGCGCGAGGTGGAGGTGTAGCAGGGGTTCGGAGGACGAGCGGCTGAAAACCGCTCGTCCCCCGAACCTTCCCCGTCCCTCCGCCCGTTATGCTTCCAACGCCTCTCGTTGGAAGGAAACCACGCCCATGTCCCGCATCCAATTCGTTTGTCCTCTGACTTGGCCTCTCGCGGCCCTCGTTTGCCTCGTACTCGCTCCTGCCGCTCGCGCCCAAGACGTGTCACCATCGATCACGAAAGATCCCATCGCGTACCTGCACTTCTTGGAGACCTCGGCCGACCCGACCACCGTTGCCGTCCGCCAGCAGATCGAGGCCGGCCCAGCCGACTTGGCGCGGGCGCGAGAAGCGGCAGTGAAAGAGGGCATACCCCTGACCCCCGACGCCCTGCAAAAGCCGCTGCCGCCGGAGGGGGAGAACGCCGCGCCGCTGTACCAGAAGCTCTTCCGGCTCCTCCGCGACAAGCCCCTCCACTTGCCTACGTATGCCCAGCCACTCGTTTCGGACCACACCTACACGCCGGAGCAACTGGCAGTGGTGCAGAAGATCTACGACAGCCGCCAGGACGTCTGGGACCTAGTGCATCAGGCGGCGGACAAGCCGCAGTGCGTGTTTGTCCGGGACTGGAAGCAGGGAGCGGGGATCTTGTTCCCGGAGTACCAGAAGATACGCGAGGCCGCGCGGCTGCTGAACACCGAGTCGTACCTGCTGGCCGCCCAGGGCAAATATAGCGATGCGGTCAAGAACCAGGCGCGTGGATTTCGCGTGGCCGAACACGCCGCCTCCGACCCCGTCTTGATCAGCTACCTCGTCGGCGTGGCCTGTGACGCTATCACCCTACGGGGAATGCAGAACGTTTTGATACTCGCCGGGCCGAACGCGGACGTGGACGCCCAAGTCGCCCGAGCCGTCACGGGCGGACGCCCCCGCCTGTCCCTGCGCTACGCGCTTGGCGGTGAGATCGCGAGTTTCCAGGATGTGACCTTCCTGCAGCTCCGAGCACAGACGCAAAGGGGTGGTGTGCCGGCCCTGGTCTCTCTGGCGTCCGCCGACTTTGGACTGAGCAAGGTCCCGCCAGTCTCCGGTCCGACGACACCCGTCGACGTGACGTTCGCGCTGGGCTGGCTGGATGCCTCCCAGGCGCTGATCCTGAGCCACATGCGCGTCCTCGTCGCCGCCTCGGACCTGCCGCCGCTGCCCCAAAGCCGTGTCTTCACGCAGGAGGCGCAGGCGCAGGCCGCCCAGCCGAAGACGGCTCTCACGGTTCTCAGTGACGAACTCTTACCGGCATATGATCGGATAGACCAGCAGGAAACGCGGCGCCAGGCGAATGAGTCGGTGACCCTGGCCTCCGCCGACGTCCTGGGCGCGTGGACGAAGGACGGCACGTTCCCGTCCGCCCTGCCCCGTGCCATGACGGACCCCTTCACGGGCCGTCCACTGGGTTACCGGCGCGAGGGCGACGACGGCTTCGTCGTCTACAGCGCCGGCCCGGACGGGATGTTCGGCGGCGGCAAGCCGGGCGACGCTCGGAATGACAGGCAGATCAAGTTCCGCTATCCCGCTGCCGCGACTCCGATCCCGCCATATATGCTAGAATAGTGCAATGCCCACGCAGTCTCAGCCAGAGGACGCATTTCGGTCGCAGCGCATGACAGCCGGCGAGGCTCAGGCCGTCATTGCCTTGTGGCAGTCGGAGCGATTCGCGCGGACAGGTCTGGCCGACTGGCCCGCCGTGCCGGACGTGGCTGAAGCCTTGGACGTGTCGCCCGAAGAAGTCTTATGCCTGCTGTCCGACGTCCGCGCCCGTCAGGCCCGCGCCCAGGTGGAAGCGCAGACCGCGCTGATGGAGGAGGGCTGCCGGGCGGTCGAGTTCCAGCGGCGGCGGGCCGCTCAGGAGGCCGCCGACCAGCGTTTGGGGGCGCGGACATTCGGCGTCCTCATCGCCGTCTTGACCGGCCTGACCCTGCTCCTGTGGGCCTTCTGTCTGCTCTGTGACGGCGGCCTCGCGCCGCCTCTCTGACAAGGCTCTCAACCCTGGTTCAGCCAGGCCTGTAGGGGCGCTGCTTGCCGCGCCCCTACGGTTTTGGTCCCTAACGCTTTATGCCGCAGCAGTTCGACAACCAGGACCCGGCCCCTAGTCTTATCCCTCTGCGATCTCAGCGCATGACGGCGGAGGAGACCAGGTCTGTCATTGACCTGTGGCAGCAGGAACAGACGCAACTGACCGACCGGCCTGCCGTGCCGGACGTCGCCGAAGGACTGAACGTTTCCGTTGAGGATGTTCAGCGCCTTCTGGCTGCCGTCCGTGAAAAGCGGGCCGAGGAAGAGCGTGCCCTCGCCTACGAGCAGGGACTCGCCCATATCCGGCTGGCAGAGGCGCATCGGACGCTGGCAGAGGAAGAACGAAAGCTGGCCGAAGTCCGGCGGCAGCGGGCGGATCTTGCGCGGGAGCGCCCCGCCGGAGCGAAATACGTCAAGGTGCGCCCGCTTCGGGTGGAAGCCGAGCCTCTTCCCTGGGAAGAAGCCAAGCTGTTTCTCCCGGTAAAAGCCGAAAACCTGTTCCCGTGGACGGAGACGGAGCTGTCTGCCTGGGAGGACGAGACTGAGGACGAGTCGGTGGAGGCATACCAATCCGAAAGCGCCCGCATCGCGCGCGTGTTCGGCAGCCTTACCCTGTTTTGCCTTTTCTTGTTTGTGGCTTTCTGGCTGCTCTCTAGCTCGCCTCCCTGACGAGCGTAAGAGCCTCCTATGTCTCCAGGCCTGAAGACGACTTTATGACAGACAAACCCATCGGCGAGATCATTGAAGCGGGCACCACGGCGTTCGTCGCCCAGTGCCTGGAAGTGCCCCGCGAGATCGTCCCGCGCCTCTATGATCCGCCCCCGTTTGGGTCGTTCGTTAAGATCGGCAAGCCCGCGCCCGCCGTCCTATCGTCTGCGCCGCCGCCTGACATAGCCGAAGAAGACGACCCGTTCGCGACGCTCCCGTTTGACGACCGCGCCTCGGCCTCAACGGGCGGGGCTGAACTGCCGCCGGCCGTCTACGCCCTCGTCTACGGGGCGACCACGTCGTCGCTGGAGCCGAATCGGCGGCCGTCCGCGCTGGGCTTCGCGGATGAGGACGAGATGCGGAACCAGCAGCCGCAGATCTTTGAACTGCTGCGAACAGAGTTTTCCGGCCTGCTGATCGCCTACGCGCCGGGCGAGGGCAAGGGCCTGCGGCGTCACCTGCCGCCCCTGCCGCCGCGCATCCACAGCCGGGTTTATCCGTGTACGATCGACGAGACACGGATATTGACGGAAGACCTGTCTTTTCTGCGTTCTATTCTCCTGCCGTCGGGGGGCGCACTCGCGGGCGTGCCTTCTGACGAGTTGGCGGCGGCGTGTCTGCGGCAGGCGCGAGAAGCCCATTCGGACGATGGGGCATTCCTGCGCCGGGCGGGCCGGACGCTGGCGACGTTTCTGGCGAGTGATTACGAGCGGTTACAGGCGATTTTGAGGAACGTGTTATGAGGCAGTCGGAAATGCGAGAGCGAGTTCGAGAGCGAGTTCGAGTGGCTTTTAACCACTCGCTAGGCGAGACACCCTCCGGGTGGAAGAGCGGTAACAGAGCGGAAACGGTGCGAGGCCTTTTCCGCCGTCCGAAAGACGCCTTGCCTAGCGAGTGGTTGAAAACCACTCGAACCCGCCCTCGCCCGGCCCGCCTTCTTCTAGCCCTCCTCCTGGCACTGGTCCCCGTCGCCCTCCACGCCCAGGCGCTGGACCGGGAGGCCATCTACCAGAAGGCCCTGCCGCTCTACGACTATGACGCTAAACAGCCGCTGGCCGTCCATCTGGGCGAGTCGCGCCCGCTGGAAGGCGTCAGGCTGTTGCGGTTCTCCTACCTGAGCGCCCACAGCCAGCGCGTGCCCGCACTACTGTTCACGCCGCGCAGGGCGTCCGCCGCGCGCCCCGTCCCGTGTCTGGTCCTGCTGCACGGCCTGGGCGGCAGCAAGGAAGTGATGGCGGGGCTGGCCCTGGCCGCCGCCCAGGCCGGATATGCGTCGCTGGCGATTGACGAGTATGGGCAGGGGGAGCGGGCGGCGTCCACACACCTTCCAAAGACGCAGGCGGAGCAACTGGCGACGGGTGTCCGGCAAACGGTCGTGGACGTTCGGCGCAGCCTGGACTATCTGGCGACGCGGCCGGAGATCAATTCGCAGAGGATCGGGCTGGCGGGGATCTCGCTCGGCGCGATTATTGGGACGGTGACGGCAGGTGTCGAGCCACGCA
>JAYTRQ010000337.1:0-5286 GCA_043746125.1 Armatimonadota bacterium
CTCCTTCGTATCCTGTTCCTGCTCTGTCCGTGCGCCCTGCCCGCTCGCACCGTTCCCTGACTCGCTATCGGCCATGTCCGCCAGGCCGCCGCGCTTGGAGAACAGGATCGCGCCCGTCAGCAGCCCGGCCATTACCAGGACGACGGCAATGCGGACGGCGGGGTGTATATCGCTCGTCACCACGCCCGCGATCAAGACGCCGACCAAATTCATGACCTTAATGAGCGGGTTCAGGGCCGGGCCGGCCGTGTCCTTGAATGGATCGCCGACCGTGTCTCCGATGACGCTGGCCTTGTGCTGCTCCGTCCCCTTGCCGCCGAACATCCCGTCTTCGATCTTCTTCTTGGCGTTGTCCCAGGCCCCACCCGAGTTCGCCAGCAGGACCGCCATGAGCTGGCCGCTGACGATCGCGCCTGCCAGATAGCCGCCTAACGCAGGAGCGCCCAGGCCGAAGCCGACCAGGATGGGCAGGCAGATCGCCAGAATGCCCGGCCCCAACAGTTCCTTTTGGGCGGCGGCCGTGGCGATCTCGACGCAGCGGGCGTAGTCCGGCTTGCCCGTGCCTTCCATAATACCGGGGATCTCGCGGAATTGCCGCCGGACCTCCTCCACCAGTTGGAAGGCCGCACGGGACACGGCGTTGATGGCGAACGAGCAGAACAGGTAGGGGGCCGCGCCGCCGATGAGCAGGCCGATAAACACCTTTGGTTCGACCAGGCTGAAGTCAGCGGGTTTCAGGCCGGCGTCGGCGACGAAGCCTTGAAACAGGGCGACGGCGGCGATGACAGCCGTGGCGATGGCGAAGCCTTTGGTCAAGGCCTTGGTCGTGTTGCCCGCCGAGTCCAGCTTGGAGACCACCTTGTCACCGGGCAGGCCCATGGGGGCGCTGCCATTCGTGTGCGCCAGGTGCTCGCGCATGGCCCCGGACATCTCGAAGATGCCCTGGGCGTTGTCCGAGATTGGCCCGAACGTGTCCATCGCCAGCACGTAGCCGGTCGTCGTTAAAAGCCCCAGCCCGGCCAGGGCGATCCCATAGGCGGACAAGAGGACGTTCCCGCCGAACAGCAGCACGACACTGAACAGGGCGACCACGATGACGACCGCACTCCAGGCCGCGCTCTCCAAGCCCAGCGAGAAGCCGGAGAGGATCAATGTCGCCGGGCCGGTCTGAGAGGCGTGGGCCACTTCGTTGACGGGCCGCTTGTCCGAGCCGGTGAAATATTCCGTCTGCTTCCCGATGACCAAAGCCAGCACGACGCCGATGATCGTGGACACGATAAAGTAAACCGGGCCGTACATGTGCCCGCCGATGAGGAGGCCGTCTTTGAGGCCCGGCAGCAGGAATGCCGCCACGGCTAGACCGACGGCCGCGAGGGCACCGGTCAGCCAGAATCCCCGGTTGATCGGCGTCAGCGGGTCTAAGTTGATGTCCTCTTTGCCGCGCATACTGGCGATGCCCAGGATGGACGCGAAGATGCCGACGCCGTGGATGACCAGAGGAAATAGGATAAGGGGCAGGGTGATATGGGAATTGTGCGTCGTCGCGCCGACCGCCGCGCCCAGCAGGAGAGCCGCGACCAGGGTGACGAGATAGGACTCGAAGACATCGGCCGCCATGCCCGCGCAGTCGCCGACGTTGTCGCCGACGTTGTCGGCAATCGTCGCCGCGTTGCGCGGATCGTCTTCGGGGATGGACTGCTCGATCTTGCCCACGAGGTCCGCGCCGACGTCGGCGGATTTGGTAAAGATGCCGCCGCCGACGCGCATGAACAGGGCGGCCAGGCTCCCGCCGAAGCCGAAGCCCACCAGTACCTTCATGGCGTCGCTCTTGAAGATAATAAAGATGACCGTCGCGCCCAGCAGCCCCAGGCCGACCGTCATCATGCCCGCCACCGCGCCGCTCTTAAAGGCCGTCTCTAGCGCCCCCTTGTAAGTCGTCAATGCCTGATGGGCCGTCCGCTGGTTGCCGTTGACGGCCATCCCCATGCCGATGTACCCAGCGGAGTAGGAGAGGGTCACACCCAGCAGGAACGAGACAGCCACGCCGATCCCGATCCGCGCCCCGTATTGGCCGTTGTACAGGAAGAACAGGCCGACGGCCAGCACGCCGACCAGGGGGAGCATGGTACGGACCTGCTTGGCGAGATAGGCCAGCGCCCCGGACCGGATGGCCTCGCCGACCTCCTGCATCTTCGCCGAGCCAGGCGAGAGCTTGAAGACCTGCGCCCTCAAGATGAACCCATAGGCCAGCCCGACGACCGAAGCCAGCAGGACGAACCCCAGAATGGCATTGACGGAGCCGTCGAAGCGCGGGAGCTGAACGCCCTCCCCGCCCGCGTACGACGCCCCCGCAGGCCCGAGCAGCAGCGCCGCCGCCAGGGCGAGCGACCCCAGAGCGAGCCGAGGGCGCCGGATAACGTTGAACAAGTCAGACCTCCTTATCGCGGCCATCGCCGGCCGGGATTGCCTGTGAATTTTGATTGGGACTATTATAGGGGAAGATGCCTGTCTTGTCAACCGGGCAAAGATACTAACGTGGGGTGGGGGCGTGGGAGACTTGTTCGTGGGGCCGACGCCGTTGATGGACGTGTAGAAAGCCCTGGCCTAGTTCCCCCGGATTGGAATCCGGGTCTTCGCAAGTGCGGCTGTCCGCCTTCGCGGACAGAAGACAAAACAAAAGAGCGTTACCGCGTCCCATCCTAAGTCCACGCAGATCAATGCCTGCTCTACCGAAGACCCGGATTGAAATCCAGGGGAACTAGGCCAGGGCTTTCTGCAGGTTCACTGGGCCACGAACGAGAACGTCTGCGTCACGGGGGCGAGTTTGCCGTCGGCGGGCGTGGGCGGGCTGAGGAAGGTGGTCAGGGGCGGGATCGGCGGCGTGTGCTCGCTCTCCACGACCTCCATCTGGGCCGTGGCCGCCGGCGTGTCGGGCAGGTAGATGAAGGTCACGGAGTTGACGCCTTTGCGAAGCCGCATAGTGACGTCCTGATCCACCAGGCTGTGGTAAGACCCCAGCCGGATTCCGTTGAGCAGGACGGTCACATGGGCGTCGCGCACGCGGCCCCGGACCCAGTGGGAGTGGTTCGTTGGCATCTTCGGTCCGCGCATCGGGTCCTCAGAGAGCATCGGGTCCTCAGAGAGCATCGGGTCCCCAGAGAGCATCGGGTCGGAGGACGTCTTGTCCGCGTCCGCCCCACCGGCCGGAGGCGTCGGGAGCGAGGCCGACGCCTCAGGGGTGACGGCCGGAGGCGTTGGGGCGGTGGAAGGGGCATAGGGCGGCTGGTAGGCGGGCTGCGCCTGCGGCCGGTCGTCGCCGCACCCGGTCAGGAGCAGGAGGAAGAGTAGGAATCCCCCCCGCCTCCAATTCTGGGGGAGCCGGATCCTCTCCCTGTCGCGCTGGATCCTATCCCTGCCCCGTTCACATTCGTTCCGGGTCGGTCCCTTCCCTTGGAGGGAAGGGCTTCGCAACGGAACAGAGACCGGGGCCGCTCCCGATTGGTTTCCGAAGCCCTTCCCTCCGAGGGAAGGGTGGCGAGCCTCAGCGAGACGGGATAGGATCCGGCTCCCCCAGAATTGAGGCCCGTATCTCACAAGATCATCCCCGCGCCGACTGTCACGTTCGTGGCCTCGTCAATCAGGATGATGCTGCCCGTGGCCCGGTTTCGCCGGTACGAGTCGAAGAACAGAGGCTGGGTCGTCCGCAGGGTCAGGCGGGCGATCTCGTTCAGGCTCACCGTCGTGCTGCCCGTGTGCTCTTCTAAAGTGCTGATATCCAGCTTGTACCCGATGCTCTTGACGATGGCCTTGACTTCGCGGGTCGTGTGCTTGAGCAGGTACTTCCCGTTCGGCACCAGCGACTTCTCGCCCAGCCAGCAGACCATCATCTCGACGTCCTGCGAGACCGTGGGCGGGTCGTCGGCGGCGACAATCATATCGCCCCGGCTGATGTCTATCTCGTCTTCCAAAGTCAGCGTCACCGAAGAGGGCGCGAACGCTTCTTCCAAAGGCCCGTCAAACGTGTCCACGGACTTGACCCGCGTCTTCGCCCCCGAAGGCAGGGCTAGGACCGCGTCGCCGGGCCGGAAAACGCCGCCCGCAATGCGGCCTGCATAGCCTCGGTAGTCGTGAAACTCGGACGTCTGCGGTCGGATGACGTACTGCACGGGGAAGCGGCCGTCGGTGTGGTTCACGTCGTTCTCGAGAGGCACCGATTCGAGCAGGGCCAGCAGCGTCGGCCCCTCGTACCAGGGCATATTGGCCGACGGGTCTACGACGTTGTCCCCGAGCAGAGCGCTGATGGGTAGGAACTGGACGTCCCGCGTGTCCAGGCCGGCCGCGAACACTTCAAATTCCCGCTTGATGCCCTCGAAGACGTCCTGGCCGAACTCCACCAGGTCCATCTTGTTGACGCAGACGACCATGTGCGGGATGCCCAGCAGGGACGCGATGATGGCATGTCGACGGGTCTGCTCGATCACGCCCTTCCGCGCGTCCACTAATATGATCGCAAGATTGGCCGTGGACGCCCCCGTGACCATGTTGCGCGTGTACTGGATGTGGCCGGGCGTGTCCGCGATAATGAACTTTCGTTTTGGCGTCGCAAAATACCGATACGCGACGTCAATGGTGATGCCCTGTTCGCGCTCCGCTCTGAGGCCATCCGTGAGCAGGGCGAGATTAACGCCCTCCTCGCCCCGCCGCTCCGTGGAGGCCCGGATGGCCTCATACTGGTCGTCAAAGATGGCCTTACTGTCATACAGCAGCCGCCCGATCAGCGTACTCTTGCCGTCGTCCACGCTGCCCGCCGTGGTGAACCGCAGCAGGTCCATGTCTAAGTAGCCGGGTGTTGAAAAGTCAGTCGTAAAGTCGCTCATTCCGCCAGATATCCCTTGCTGACCGCATCCGCGATCATCGCTTCGACGTACGCCCACAAAGCCGCCGAGCCGTCGCCGACGTGCTTGTTGCGCTCCAAAACCTGCGCCTTCGTGACCCCGTGTTCCAGCCAGGAGTGGCCCTGCGTGTGGTAGTTGTGCAGGAGCGGCATCAGGCGGTCCAGGGCGGCGGCGAACTTCGCTTCTGCCGTCTCGCGCCCCTCGAATTCCTCCCACAGCCCGCGCATCTCGTCCCGCTGATCGTCCGGCAGCAGGCCGAAGAGGCGATCCGCCGCGCTCTGCTCCCGGTCGGCCTTGCTTTCGTTGCCCGCCGCGTCGTAGCAGTAGGTATCGCCCGCGTCAATCTCCACCACGTCATGCACCAGGAGCATTTTGAGAACGCGTCTCTGGT
>JAYTRQ010000338.1:0-1604 GCA_043746125.1 Armatimonadota bacterium
CACGGCGACGACCGGCTACGGCGTCATTGAGAAGCGCGGAGACAAAGTCTCTTATCTGACTTGCGGCGTCATCACCACGCCTCCGACGGACGATGCCCCGGCGCGGCTGATGCAGATTTACGATCAGTTCAACGCGCTTTTGGACCGTTATGAGGTCGAACAGGTGGCGACGGAGCGGCTGTTTTTTACCAACAACGTCACGACGGGTATTCCGGTGGGACGCGCTCTCGGCGTTATTCTGCTGACTTTGGCCCAGCGTAATCTGCCCTGGACCGAATACACGCCGACCCAGGTGAAAAGCGCTGTTGTCGGCACGGGGCGGGCCGAGAAGAAGCAGGTGCAGTTCATGGTAACCCGGCTCTTGGGTTTATCGGAGGTCCCGAAGCCTGACGATGCCGCCGATGCTTTGGCTATCGCCATCTGCCACGCCCATTCAGTCCGGCTGGGGTCACTGGTCAGGGCAGGGGTTCGGGGATGATCCACCCAGTCACTTGTGACTGGGTAGGTGGTGTTTCAGAGTAAGGAGAACAGCAGTAAATGGCGGGAACAGTAGTTGCAGTTTTTGATGACAATGCCGTCGCCGAACGCGCGGCGCAGGCTTTAGTTGACGACGGTGTCCCGATGGCGGACATCACGCTTGTCTTCCACGGCGCGGCGGGATCCCAAGGCACGCCGCACGACGGCTTTAGCGTCCCCGACCACGGGACACTGGCGACCGGCGTGCGCGAAGTCGAAGAACACGATGTCGAGCGGCCCATCAATGCCGTGGACGAGATGGCTCCCCGCGCCGTTGTCGGCTTAATCGTTGGTGCGCCTCTGGGGTCGCTCGCCATGTCTCTGCTGGTCTTCTATGAGCCTTTTCTGCCGTCTATCGCCGCCCATGCTTTGATCTGGCAGCTTACCAGTGCGGTCGTCGGCGGCATTCTCGGTGCGGTTGTCGGCGTCGCCACCTCCGGCGGCATCCCGCAGGAAGCCGCGCGAGGCTACCACAAAGAAGTCCAGCGCGGCAAAACTCTGGTCACGGCGCTTGCCTCCAGCTCCAATGCGCCGCACTTCCAGGAAATGCTGCGCGAGCGCGGTGGCCGTCGTTTAGGTTACTTCCCGCGCTTCCTAGACACGCTGCAAAGCATTGAGTCGTAACTGCTCCCCCCGCCCCAATTCTGGGAAGTCTGACTAGGAACAGAGGGCGCAGCGAGCAGCGCCCCTCCAACTTCTTTTCCGGCTCCCCAGAATTGGGGTGGGGGCCTCTTCATTGCCATGCCAAAACCTACCCAAACCATGCCCGAAGCCGTTAGCCTGGTGCTGAGGCATATCGAGCGCCAGGCAGGCCGGACCAGCGCGGACGCTGCTTATGATGGCCTGCTCGCTCTCTCGGAGCTGCCACTGGACGCTTTAGCTGAACTCGGCCCCCTGGTGCGCCTCGACCCTGCCGGCGTTCCTGACTCCGTGCCGTCGCTGCTGCTCGAAACGGGCGGCGGCCAGATCCAGATTGAGTTCTGCCCGTTCGGCCCGCTCGCTCTGCTGTCGTCCGACGGCGCTGCCGACACCGACCCTACCGCCGAAGCCTTGTACGCCGCCGGCCTCTACCCCTTGTTTCCCGCCGA
>JAYTRQ010000339.1:0-5268 GCA_043746125.1 Armatimonadota bacterium
CTCGTCCAGGTCCACATCCGGGGCCAGACGCGCCCCGGCGGAGGCCAGCGCGAAGAGCTGACGCCGGGCCGGCTCATCGGGCAGGGGGATCTCGATCTCACGCGACAGACGCCCACCGCGCAGCAGGGCCGGGTCCAGCATATCCCGCCGGTTGGTCGCGCCCACCACGAAGATGCGACGGTTCTTGACCAGGCCATCCATCTCATGCAAAAACTGGTTGACCACCTTGTCGCTGTACTGGTTGACGCCGCCCGACCGAGACGGCAGCAGGGCGTCTATTTCATCCAAGAAGACGATGGCCGGGGCCTTGGACCGCGCCTCGTCAAAGAGCTTCTTGACGGCCTTCTCCGACTCCCCCAGCCACATGGAGTTGATCTCGGCTGGGGACGTCGCCAGGAACGTGCAGTGCGACTCGTGGGCCAGGACGCGGGCGATGGTCGTCTTGCCCGTGCCCGGCGGGCCGTACAGCAGCAGACCTGTGGGCGGCTCAATGCCTAAGTCGCGGGACAGAGCGGGGTTCTCCAGCAAGAGTTGCATCTGCCGCAGTTCGCGCTTGGTACGAGCCGGCAGCACGACGTCGTTCCACGTCATGGGCTGTGCGCCGGGCGTCCGGGCGTCCCGCGCCCCGCTTTCGCGGTGGGCGGCCTTGTCAAAGGCCTGCGCCCGTTCCCGATACTCCGTCTCGCCCGGTGACAGTGACGACGCCGACCTGGCCGCCTCCGCCGCCGCCTCAGTCTGCCCCAGATACCGGCGGGACAGGGCCAGGGCGTGGTGCGGGCGCGGATCGCTCGAGTTCAGGAGGATGGATTTTTCGAACTGCCCCACAGACTGCCGGAAGGCCTCCCGGTACTGCACGATCCAGTCGGTCTGTCCCAGCGCTTTGGAGGCGGCCAGGACGCCCAGGCCCAGCACGGAGGCGGCAAGGTCCGTGACGCCGGTCCCGCCGCCCTTCTCGCGCAGGGCGGGCGGCAGGAGGCTTTCGGCTCGCCGCTGGTAAGCCAGACCCAGTTGATACGGCCCGTCGGCCTCCTCGGGGAACCGCGCGATGGCCGCTTCGAAAGCAGCGACGGCCCCCGCGTGTTCACCCCGGCGGCTGAAATCAATCCCGGCCTGGTATGCCGGGTCCTGCATGATAGCGCTCATGCGCGTATTATACCCGACCTGCGCCGTTAGGCTTTTCAGGCTGGGCTATTTGGCTTTAGAGGCCGCGACTCTTCCAGCCACGTCAGACGCTCTTCCAGATCCAACATCAGGGCGGGGTCGCGCACAGTCAGGGTCAGCAGAAGCCCCTCCAACTGCTCCCGACTGAGGTTCTCCAGCCGCGCCTTGAGCGGCGACCGCTCTTCGGTCCGCCCCGGCTCGTCCCGGAAAAACAGCAAGGCGGCGACGATGTGCTTGCACCAACCATCCCACTCCTCGCTATAGGGGCAGGTGCAATCGGCCTCTTCAATGCCGTTCGCGCTGAAAATGACCGAAACTAAGTACGGCTCCTCCTCGCTGCCCTCCACCTCCGCCGTCAGGACGTTGCCCCGGCGGATGACTGACAGGACCGAGCCGTCATGGTAGTAGCCGAGGCCGCGCTCGAACACCTTCGGCGGCGTCCGCAGCTTGATCATCGCGTCCATCAGGAGGAAGTCACTCATGGGGCCTCCGCCTAGCGTGCAGGGAGGTAGCCGCCGCCGGGCGAGAACGCTCCGTTATGGGCCAGCCAGACCAGGCAGGCGAAGGCGATCAGGGTGAGGAAGAGGCCGACGGATAGGCCGTTGCGGTCGGTGGGCGGCATTTTGGGGAGGGAGACGGGCATGGGGTCCGGCGCAATGGCCGGCCCTGGTTCCCGATACGTCACTAAATCGGGCACAGGCGTATCAAAGGCCTGGCCGCACTGGGGGCAGGCCATCAGGCCGGTCGCGACTCCCGCATCACACTTCTCGCAGACAAACGCGCTTGGTATGGCTGAAGTCAATCCGCCTCCCTCAAGAACTCGGCGCACAGGAGGCCAAAGTAGTGATCCACCTCGTAGGCGAGGAAGTGGGAGCGCAGAGCTATCCGCTTCTGGACGCCGATGAGCGAAAGCGTCTGCCAGTAGGAGTCGGCGAGGGCCGTCTCGGGCCACTCTTCGGGCCATTCCAACAGCCGGGGCAGGTCGTCCGCCTCCACCGCCGCCTTCATGGCCGCATCGTACTCGGCTGAGGCGGGCGTGTAGCCGTAAGGGCCATCGGCGGCGTGGCCATGGCCCTGGTCGGCGCTGACGATCAGGGCCACCCGCCGCCCCGTCTCCTCAGCCGCCTCCACTAAAGTCTCACCCCAGGCTATCAGACTGGCACGCGCAACGTTCCGCGCCGGGCAGGCGATCACGGCGGGCAGGCGATCACCGGGCGGCGTGAGCAGGGCTAGCGGAATGGTCACCCCCCAGTCCAGCGGCATCGCCCCGCCGGGCTGATCCATCTGGAGGGGCGCGACCGGCACGCCCCGCTCCGTCGCCCGGTAGGCCCAAGCGGCGGCCAGGTCCAGGTCCATCTCCACAGTGATTTTAAGATTGTCCAACTCACCGTAGCCCGTCGCCGTCACGCCCAGCGAGATCGCGCCCTCGACGCCGATCCCGTGCGGGGTCAGGACGGCAACGGTGTCCGGCCGAGCTGCCCGCAGGGACTGGCGCATCCGAGCCATCGCCTTCCGGCACTGCGGCACGGGGCCGGGCGCGTTTTCGCCGAGCAGCAGGTTCCCCCCGTGCGGCGAGATGCAGGCGTAGACAAGCGACATGGTGTCGTTTCTCCGGGCTTCCCCTGTCCCTAGAACCGGTAGCCCGCCGTCAGGTTCAGGCCGCTCAGGTCGAAGCCCTTGATGCGTGAGACGAGCAGGTAACGCGCCTCCAGATACCCGCTGTCGCCGAAGTTGATGCCCACCAGGGCGCTGCCGCCGACGCCGGTACGGAGGCCGGAATGGACGCCGTAGTCGCCCGAGCGCAAGTCGGCCAGGTAGAGGTCGCCCGTCACGCCGTAGTAGGCTGTGTTGGCCGCAGTCTGGCTGAACGCCTGCCGGTAGCCGACGCCGATCGGTGCAAGGAAGGCGTGGTTGTCGCCCTTCTTCTGGTACAGGATTTGCAGGTCAAAGGTCGTCTGGCCCTTGGCGGTGATCTTGTTGATGTTGCCCAGGCCCAGGCCCACGGTATACCAGGTGTTGCCGAACTGGTCGCGGGTCTTGCTGCTGGTGGGCAGGTACACCCCAACCTCCGGCCCGATGCGGAAGCGATTCCGCTTCTTCACCGTGCCGACGGCGAGGCTGTCCGCACTAGTCGCCGTCCCGCCCGGCGTCGTGACGGCGATCAGGCCAGTCGCCGCACCGTCCGGGATGGTCAGGGTGAGCAGGGTATCCGAAGAGACGACGTGCGCGGCCGGAATGCCGTTCACGCTCACGGCCGTCGCGCCGGTGAAGCCGCTGCCCCGGACGGTGACGGTGCGCCCGATCTCGTCCGTGCCTGGGCTGAAGCCAGTGATGAGCGGCGCGACGGCCACGGCAGGGCGAGACGTTGCGCTAACGGGCGGCGCGGAGGGCGCGTCCATCGTCTGGGCGTAGGCGGCGGGCATCGCCAGCGTCAGGGCCAGCGCCCCACCGGCGAGGATCAGTTTGGTCGTTCGTACGGTCATGCGGTCATGTTCTCCTTTAAGGCTTCTGATGCATTATACACGCGAGCGGCTCTAATAAATCGCCTGCTCCGTGTCCACGTCGAACAGGTGCGTCTTCGCTAGGTCCAGCAAGACGTCTAGCGCCTGCCCGTCTTTGGCCTGCGTCTCGGCATCTACAGTCGCGACGATCTGGTGGACACCCGCCGTCAGGTACAGCGTGATGATGTCGCCCATCGGCTCGGACACGTCCACCATCGTCTTGATCATGTTGCCGTCCGACGCCTCGATGGGGTTCCGCAGGTGCTTGTCAAAGATGTCGGCGGGGCGAACGCCGAACAGGACCGGCTTGCCGACGTAGGCGTCCAGCTTGCCGGCCTGGGCGGGTGGCGCGGCCACCTGGAACGTCCCGCCGTCCACGACGTAACCGTCCCCGTTCCGGCGCAGTTCAGCCTTGAGAAAGTTCATGCTCGGCGTGCCGATGAAGCCCGCCACGAACACGTTGACCGGGTGCGCGTAGATCTCCATCGGGGCCGCGCACTGCTGCAACACGCCGTCCTTCATGACGGCGATCCGGTCCCCCATCGTCATCGCCTCCACCTGGTCGTGCGTCACATAGACCGTCGTGATCCCCAGGCGGCGGTGCAGCTTGATCAGCTCGGCCCGCGTCCCCACCCGCAGTTTGGCGTCCAGGTTGGACAGCGGCTCGTCCATCAAAAACACCTGCGGCTCGCGCACGATGGCCCGCCCCAAGGCGACCCGCTGCCGCTGGCCGCCGGACAGCTGCCCCGGACGCCGCTGGAGCAGAGCGCCGATGCCCAGAAGCTCGGCCGTCTCCCCCACGCGCTTGGCGATCTCGGTCTTCGCGACCTTCCGCAGTTTCAGTCCAAAGGCCATGTTCTCGTAGACGGTCATGTGCGGGTAGAGCGCGTAGTTCTGGAAGACCATCGCGATGTCGCGGTCCTTGGGGGAGACGGTGTTGACGACACGGTCCCCGATGAGGATGTCGCCGTCGGAGACTTCTTCCAGCCCGGCGATCATGCGGAGGGCCGTCGTTTTGCCGCAGCCGGACGGCCCGACCAGCACCATGAACTCGCCCTCCCGGATCTCCAGGTTCAGGTCGTTGACGGCCGTGACCTTATCAAAGCGCTTGTACAAATTGCGTAGGGTGACCTGGGCCAAAAAGAACTCCTCGGGGACGGACCAAAGATGGAGACAAAGAAAAGGCCCGCGCCTGTGTCTGGTGACATTCGGCGTGGGGCGCACGATTTCCTGCTTGGGATGAGGAATGGCCCAGTTTTGCGGGAGTGAGATGCTATGTCTGGTCGGATCCTATCCCTGTCGGATCTTATCCCTGTCCCGTTCACATTCGTTCGGATCCTATCCCTGTCCCGTTCACATTCGTTCCGGGTCTGTCCCTTCCCTCGGAGGGAAGGGCTTCGGATGAGGACTGAAGGCGAAGGGAAGGGATCGAGAACAGAACGGAGGGCAGGACGAGCGGCAATATCTGCCACGAGCGGCGGCATCTGCCATGGGTCCAGTCCTCATCCAAAGCCCTTCCCTCCGAGGGAAGGGACAGACCCGGAACGAATGTGAACGGGACAGGGATAGGATCCGAACGAATGTGAACGGGACAGGGATAGGATCC
>JAYTRQ010000340.1:0-5258 GCA_043746125.1 Armatimonadota bacterium
CCGGAGGAAGTGCCTCCGGCACTCAAGGTCTCGCAGCCCCGGAGGGGCTTTCTCCGAGTAGACCGGTGTTTTAACACCGGGTTCTTTAACACCGGGTTCTTTAACACCGGGTTCGGGGGGCGGTGAGTGGGCGACTGCATTTATGCAACAACGCCAATAGAGGCTACCCACCGGCTTGCTCCACAGGACCGACATACAAAACCGCCGCTAAATCTCGCCCTCGAACACTTCCGCCGCTGGGCCGGTCATGTAGACATGGTCGTCCGCCTCCGACCACTCTATGTCCAGGTCGCCGCCGGGCAGATGAACTAAAACACGCCGCCCCGTCTTCCCGTTCAGGACGCAGGCCACGGTCGCCGCGCTTGCCCCTGTGCCGCAGGCCAGGGTCTCCGCTGCCCCGCGCTCCCAGACCCGGAAGTTGATCTCGTGGTCGGATAGCACCTCAATAAACTCCGTATTGATGCGGCGTGGGAAAGCCGGATGCGACTCGACGTAGGGACCGACCGTCTCAATGGGGAAGTTCTTGACGTCGTCCACAAACGTGATGGCATGCGGATTGCCCACGGAGACCGTCGTGACGTAAATCGTCCGGTCACCGATGTCCAGAGGAAGATTAATGACGGGCGCATCGCCATCGCCTAATGTCGTCGGTACTTCCGACGGCGTCAGGACAGGCCGCCCCATGTCAACACGAACCATCGCGGCCATGCCGTCTGCGCCGGGATGGACCTGGAGCAGCAGCAAACCTGCGCCGGTCTCGACAGGAATGTCCGTCGCACCACGCGAGAGGCCCCGGTCGTAGATATACTTGGCGAAGCAGCGGATGCCGTTGCCGCACATCTCTGCCTCGGAGCCGTCCGGGTTGAACATCCGCATAGCGAACGGCGCTTTCTGCCCCGGCAGAATGGCGATCACGCCGTCCCCCCCCACCCCGAACTTGCGGTCACAGAGGAAAATGGCCCGTCTCTGGACTTCGGCCAGCAGGTCCTCGCCGTCTTTGCCCAGGCAGTTGACCATCGGGAAGTCGTTGCCGATGCCGTGCATTTTCGTGAAGTGCATTGGAAAGTCTTTCAGGAAATCGGGTCTAGCTGGGCGGCCTCAGGCGTCGCCGGGGCGGGTGACGGGGCTGGCGTCTGCACGGTCATGGCAGCATCAGGGTGCGTCGTGCCGGCTGGCGCCATGGGCGGCGCGGTCGGTCCGCTGTTCGGCGGAGCGATCTGACCTGCTTCGCGCAGGGCCTCCGTATACAGGTTCTGGAGAGGCCGCATAGGAACGATGCTGGTAACGGCGTGCTTGTAGACGAGTTGGGTCGGCTTGCCGGGGCTGTCCAGCAGGATAGTGAACGAGTCGAACCCGCGCACATTGCCCCGGAGCTGGACGCCGCCGATCAGATAGATCATAACACCGATGTTTTCTTTACGGACCTGATTGAGAAACGTGTCTTGGAGGTTGATCTGCGGTTTGTTCATGGCGTCGCGTGGTTTCCTTTGTCGTTCCGTTCAGATTGTATCACTTTCCAAATCTCATCGGCCAGCGATGCCGGCGTTTTTCCGTCAGCCAAGACCCAGCGCACGCGGGCGTCGCCTCGGAACCAGATCATCTGCCGCTTGGCAAACCGGCGCGTATCTTGTTTCATGGTTGCAACCGTGGTGATCCAATCGGCCTCGCCAGCCAGAAAGGCGGTGATGTGCCGGTAGCCCAGCGACTGCATCGGTTTCAAATCACGCCCGTAGCCCCGGTCAATCAAGCCCTGGACTTCGTCCACCAAGTTGTCTGAAACCATCTGGTCCACACGGACGTCTATGCGGGCGTAGAGCGTCTCCCGGTCGGCGTAATTCAGGCCGAAGACGAGCGGCTCGCCAAGCGACGGCCGGGCTCGGTTCTCGGCGTGAAGTTCGGTGAGCGTCCGCCCACTCGCGGCGTAGACTTCCAGGGCGCGGATCTGCCGCCCGATGTCGTTGATGTGGAGTCGAGCCGCCGTCTCCGGGTCCACCCGTGCCACTTCGGCCAGCAGCGCCGCGTTGCCGTTCTTTTCGGCAAAGTCGCGCCAGCGGGCGCGTAAATCTTCGTTCGGAGGCGCGACGGGTATGTCCAACACAGTCGTCAGGGCGCGGACGTAGAGGCCAGTCCCTCCGACGATCAGCGGCACGCCCCCCCGCCCAGCGATCTCCTGGCATGACCGCTCTCCAAGCATTTGATAGTCCGTCAGCGTCCAGCTTTCATCAGGGTCCGCGACGTCTATGGAGTGAAAGACTGCCTGCCGGCGCTCGGGAGGAGTAGGCTTGGCCGTCCCGACATCCATGTGCCGGTAGACCTGCATCGAGTCCGCAGACACGATCTCCGCCCCCAGGCGCTCGGCCAGCAGGGCTCCGACGGCAGTCTTGCCGCTCGCCGTCGAGCCTACAAGGGCGATCCGGTCTTTCAATCCGCCCGGCGCCTCTCCTGACGTCTGTTCTAACACGAGTCAGTATAGCATATGACCGGGCGCGGCGCAAGGCGATGGCTCAGGCCGCTTTAACTAACGCCTCATCAATCTCTTCCGCGTCCGGCTCGACCAGCATCGTCTTCCCGATCCACAGCGTCGGCGTCGCGGCCCGGCCCACCCAGGCGATGACCTGGTGCTTGGCGTCTTCGTCCTGCTCTATGTCTATCTCGTCCCAGGTCAGGCCACGCTCACGCAGGTAGTAGGAGGCGCGGGCGACGTCCGGGCATCCGGGCCGGGCGTACATGACGATCTTTGGCTGACTCATCGGCAATACTCCATAATCTTTTGCGCGATTACGTCCGCGCCGTTTGTCGCGTATGCGTTCGGGTTCAGAGTCGCTTGCGAAGTAGCGGTCAGGGCCTCCCCCCAGTCACCCGCAAGGAAGGCGTCTTCTGGGATTTCAACACCGCCACCCCAGGGCTTCATACCAAAAACAAGGCTGGCGTGTTCCACGAAACCATGCCGGGGCAGGTAAATCAGAGGCACAGAGTTGGCAATGCACTCCGTCACGGTCCCGTAGCCCGCCTTGGAGATGACGGCGTCTACAGAAGCCGCGATGTCCGCGTAGCGCCAGCGGCCTGGATCGAAGGCCTGAGCATTCGCGATCGGCTGCGGCAGCGGCCGGTCCAGTAGGAAGACCCAGTCAGTCCATCGTTCCAAGGCGGGCCAGTGGATATCCAGCCCCCAGTTGCCGAGATAAAGCAGGCCCAAACGCTTGCCGGGCAGAATGCCTAAGTCGTCCATCAACGCTGAGCGGACGTCTTGTCCCCGGCGTGCCACAAGCGGAACGTGCAGGACATTGGGGAAGACGTCGCCCACGGTCGGCACGTCGAGCGGCGTGAGACAGGCCACTGTCGTCTCAGCGTATTGCGAGGCCATTTCGGACAGCAAATCGGCATCCGCCCGCGTCTCAACGTACTCGGAGTAGATGTCGTGCCAGGTGAAGTTTGCGACGGCGACAGAAGGAACACCGCCCGTTTTGGCAGCGTGGAGCGGGAATGACGGGACGTCGGAGACGACGCATCGGACGCCCCACCGGTGGAGAAAGGCGACTTCATCCGCGAGGTCGGCGGCGTTTCTTCGGGCGATCTCGCTGTAGAGGGTCAAGGTCTCGCGCGGCAGCACGGTCACGCTGTCACTTTGGAGGCACCCGCAGTCATACTCGGCGTGGACGTACTCAAACGCCCGTCCGGGAAGTTCCTCTCGGAAGATGCGCTCCGGCGCGGTCGTCTTCAGGATCAGCGGTAAGTCCGGCGGAAGCGACTTGAGGATCTGCGTCGTGCGAATCGCGTGGCCGAACCCGTGTCCCGTGACGTAATAGCAAAGCGTCATAGGCTAGGCCAGGGTCAACACAAGGGTCTGGACCGAGCAGGGCGGCAGAGTGAGCATCAGGCTATCGCCCTGCGCGTCAATCTGCGTGTCCAGTGTGCGCACGGTCTCGGACTGCTCGGCCGTGTTGACAGCGTTCGCCGCGCCGCTCATTGTCCTCAGCGTGCCGCTCCCGACACGGCCGCCCCGCAAGTTTATCATGACTTCCTGTGGCGCGTCCTTGTCCCGATTAGACAAGCTCAGGATCAGGCGGCCGTCCTTCTTGGACGCCGAGGCAGACAGCATCGGCACGTCCCCGGCCGGGAGCGATGCGTTCCAGTGGGGAGTCGGCTTGGTCTCACGTGTCGGCGCTTCTTCGATCTCAACACGCAGGGCCTGTGCACCCCGATGCGGGGCGTAAAGTGCGAACAGGTGATACGTCGGCGTCAGCCACATCTTGTCACCCAACGTCTGAATCGGGGCCTGTAATACGTTGACGATCTGGGCGATGTTCCCCGTGGAGACCCGGTCGCTCCACTTATGGAAGACGTCCAGCACGCCGGCCCCGGCCACGGCGTCCCGCACGGTACTGGGCGCCTCAAAGTTTGCCTTGGCGTCCGCCTCCGGGTGCCAGATCCCCCACTCGTCGAAGGCGATGCCGACCTTTTTGCGCCCGGCTGTGAAGAAGCGCAGGATCTCGTCCGTGTACCGGATGACGTCTTCGCAGAGCCGACCCGCCTGCATGGAAGCGTAATACTCGTCGTCGCTGAACCCGAGGGCCGTACCGCTCGCCCAATACTGGTGGACCGAAACGTGGTCGAGTACAGACAGGTGGTTCCGCAGTGTTTCGACCAGGCGCAGGTTCCAATCGCGCTCGTTCCACCCACAGGCGACTAGTTGCACGGAGCTGTCCATCTGCTTAATGAACGTCGCGAACCGCTTGTACTCTTTGGCGTACGTTTCAGCGTCGTAGTTGCCACCGCAGCCCCAGTTCTCGTTGCCCACGCCCCAGAAGTTCACGCCCATCGGGTCTGGGTGGCCATTCGTCGCCCGCTCCCGAACCAAAGTCGTGTCCGCCGTACCGTTGCAGTAATGCACCCAGTCCATCAGTTCCTGCGGCGACCCCGACCCGACGTTGCCCGCCAGATACGGGTCCGCGCCGATCTCGCGACAGAGGGCAATAAACTCATGCGTCCCGAGCGAATTGTCTTCCACGACGTTCGCACCGCACGACTCCGCGAACGTTCGAGGCCGCTTCTCAGCCGGCCCGATACCGTCCCGCCAATGGTACGAGTCGGCAAAGCACCCCCCCGGCCAGCGGAGCTGCGGCACGCCCATGACCTTCAGAGCGTCCAGGACGTCGGTCCGAAACCCGCCCTTGTTGGGAATGGGCGAGTCGAGACCCACAAACAGGCCATCGTAGCAACAGCGGCCTAAGTGCTCCGCGAAGTGGCCGTGCAGGTAG
>JAYTRQ010000341.1:0-1596 GCA_043746125.1 Armatimonadota bacterium
TTAGCCTGCGACCAGGTCTTGCCGCCGTCGCCGGACAGCCAGACGCCCGTCGCGGCCGAGACCTCCGTGTAGGGGTTCTGGTTGGTCGCGAAGGCCAGCCGGTCCGGGTCGGTCGGGTCCACGGCGGCGTCGGCGATGAACGTCTCATCGGAGAGCCGGGTCCAGCGTGCGCCCAAGATGGCCTTGGGGTCGGAGCGCCACAAGCCCGAGCGACTTGATTGGGAGGCGACGGCCAGCAGCCGCCCGCGCGAGTCCACCATCAAACGCCCGTTATTGGTGTGCGGCCCGCCGATGGGTGTGAACGCCGCGCCGTCATCAGTAACGTAGACGTTGCGGTCTCCCGACACGTAGAAGCGGCGGGGGGCGCCCGGGTCGGCCGCGATCCATTGAAGGCCGGGCCGGTCGAAGACGACGCTCCACGTCTCGCCACCGTCGGCGCTGTGATTGAGTTTGCCGCCGACCGTGGCCCAGACCTGTTCGGCGTCCGCAGGCAGGGCGTAGACGCCGCCCGGCGACCCGCCTTTGTAGACGTCCGGTAGGCCGTGCCCCGCACCGCTTAAGACGGTGAAAGTCTTGCCGCCGTCGGCGGAGCGGCCAATGCCGGTGAAGTTGTATGCGCCCGTGGTCACGTAGACGTGGCCGTCGCGGGTAAACGCGGCATCCCGGCCGCCGCCCCAGGCGTCCGGCGCGTACAAGCCATACGTCCAGGAGCGCAGGCCGTCGTTCGTGACCCATCCGCGCGAGGCGTCCAGCCCCTGCAAGACCGCCCGGCCCACGTGGTACGGGTCAAACCGGAAGTTCGTGGCACACCATCCCGTGTAACCGCGCCCGCGCCAGCCTTTGGAGCCGGCCGGGTGGTAGGCGGTGGCGTCGTCCCACGTCCTGCCGTCCCGCGTCCGCGCGATAGTCTCGGTGTTGAAGCCGTACGAGACGTTGGGGTCGCGCGGGTCTATCGTGATGCCCACCAGGCTCAGACCGGCCGGGCAGGCGGTCTCGATCTGGAACGCGCGGGCCTTGCTCGGGTCCGTGCTGTCGCCGCCGATGTTCTGCTTGGAGACGACCGCGTGCCAGTGCGCCCCGCCGTCGTCACTGCGGTACGTGACGCCCGTGTCATAGGCCCCGTCGTTGCAGAACAGCACGTCCGGGTCGGAAGGCGCGACGGCCAGGGCGCGGTAGTGCGAGATCTGGTTGCTGTCCTCGTTCTGCACTTTCCCTAGCCCGTCCGAGCTATCGTGCCAGGTCAGTCCGCCGTCGGTTGTCTTCCAGACGCCGCCGGGCACGCGCGGCTTGGCTGGGTCGGGCTTGGAACTGTTCGTCGCCGCCCAGAGCGTCCTGCCGTCGCGCGGACTGACGGCGACGCGGCCAAGCCCCGCCGGGGGCAGGCCGCCCCCGCGCTTGACCCACGTCTTGCCCCCGTCCGTAGAGGCGACGATGCCAGCCGCGTCTCCTTCAGCATAGAGCGTGTTTGGCAGGCCGGGCGCGTAGGCGCAGAACGTGACGTTGTCCCCCTTGCCGTCCGGCGTACCATCCTTCGTGATCGTGCTCAGGCGTGTTCACGCCTCGCCGCTGTCGTGCGACTCCCAGACCACCCCCCAG